>NZ_JBEXHW010000009.1:78504-186434 GCF_040608235.1 Streptomyces sp. NPDC005202
GATGGCCAGCCCAGGCGGAACGCGCGAGCTCACACCAGGCTCGGACAAGGCGCGCGAGCCGGTCGCAGGCCCGGGCGGGGCGCGCGAGCCGGTCGCAGGCCCGGGCGGGGCGCGCGAGCCGGTCGCAGGCCCGGGCGGGGCGCGCGAGCCGGTCGCAGGCCCGGACAAGGCGCGCGAGCCGGTCGCAGGCCCGGACGGGGCGCGCGAGCCGGTCGCAGGCCCGGACGGGGCGCGCGAGCCGGTCGCAGGCCCGGACGGGGCGCGGGAGTTGATGGTGGCTGCGGTCCGGGAGTGCGAGGCGGCGCTGGGCGCGGCGGACGACGAGGAGGCGCGGCGGCGGCTCGTGGCCGAACTCGGGCACACCCACCGCCAGTTCGGGGACCTGCTCGCCCGCTCCGTCGCAAAGGACGCCGAGGACGGCGCCATCCGGGCCGCGTTCGAGGAGGCCCTGGACCGGATGGCGCGGGCGATCGTCGCGTTCGGCTCCCTCGGCGACGACGGCCTGCACGACCGCACCGGCGCCGAGCTGGCCGCGGGTTGGCTGGAGGCCGACCTGAACAGACCCGCCGCCGCGGCGGCACGCGCGCGTGCGGTGCTGCAGGCCTACGCCGGTGCGACCGACGGAGACGAGACGGTACGGGCCCGGCAGGCCGAGGCGGAGCAGTTGCTGCAGCTCATGGAGGAGCAGCAGGCGAACTGAACCGCGCGGGTCCACCCGACGACCGGTGCCCCGTGGGCTACTCCACCCCGATGAGCAGCAACGCCCCCTGCCGGCCGCCCCGGTAGACCACCGTGTCCACGGCGAGGTAGGACTCGCGGACGCGGGCCTCGATGTGGTCGGCGACGGAGTCCGGGGCCTCGTCGCCGAGGACGAGGGTGACCAGTTCGCCGCCGGCCGCGAGCATGCGGTCGAGGACGGTCTCGGCGGTGGCCGTGACGTCCGAGCCGATCACGGCCACGTCACCGTCGACGAGGCCGAGGACGTCACCGGCCTGGCAGATGCCGACTGTGGTCCAGGACTGGTGCTCGGCGACGGCGACCTCGGCGTAGCGGGTGGCGCCCGCCGCCGAGGTCATGGCGACGACGTCCTCGTCGAAGCGGCGCTCGGGCTCGTGTACGGCGAGCGCCGCGATGCCCTGGACCGCCGAGCGGGTCGGGATGAGGGCCACGCGGATGCCCTCCCCACGGGCCTGTTCGGCCGCGGCGGCCGCGGTGTCGCGCAGTTCGGCGTCGTTGGGCAGCAGCACCACCTCGCGCGCGTGGGCCCGGCGCACGGCCTCGACGAGTTCCCCGCTGGCGGGCGGCTCCCCGGGCCGGGCCAGCACGGTGGTCGCCCCGGCCTCGGCGTACAACCCGGCCAGGCCCTCGCCGGGCACGACGGCCACCACGGCCCGCTGGGCGCGTTCCCGGGGCGGCCGTTCGGCCCCCGTGGTGTGCACGTCGCCGGCGCCGAAGTGCGTGATCCGGATCCGGTACGGGCGCCCGGCCTCGACGCCGGCCTCCACGGCGGCGCCGGCGTCGTCGACGTGCACGTGGACGTTCCACAGTCCGTCGCCGCCGACCACGACGAGGGAGTTCCCGAGCGCGTCGAGCCGCTCGCGCAGCTGGGCCACGGCCGTGTCCTCGGCCTCCAGGAGGTAGATCACCTCGAAGGCGGGGCCGCCCTCGTCCGCGGCGCACGCGCCCTGACCGTCCTGACCGTCCTGCTCGGCGTGACCCACGCGCGCGTGCGGCACGTGCGCCTCTGCTCCCTGGTCCGCGGGCTCCACGCGCGCGTGGTCCCCGGTGTCGTACTCCACGTGACCGACGACGTGACCCACGCGCGCGTGCGCCTCGGGCAGCTGTGACACCCCTGTATGCGACACCCACGTACGTGGCGCCCCCGCAAGGGGCACCCCCGATCCCGGCGTCTCCCCCGTGAACGTCTCCACCAGGGCCGCGAGCACCACCACCAGCCCCCGTCCGCCGGCGTCGACCACTCCGGCGCGCTTCAGAACGGCCAGCTGGCCGGGGGTCGCGGCGAGGGCCGCGCGCGCTCCCTCGTACGCCGCCCGCGCGACCGTCCCGCAGTCGCCCTCGGCGCCGTCGGCCGCGTCGGCGGCGGCCGAGGCGACCGACAGGACCGTGCCCTCGACCGGGTGCGCCACGGCCTGCCGGGCGGAGTCGGCCGCGTGCCGCAGGGCGAGCCGCAGACCCTGTCCGTCGGTGTGAGCGCTCTCACCGTCGGCGGCGAGCACCTGGGCCATGCCGCGTAGCAGCTGCGCCAGGATCGTCCCGGAGTTGCCCCGCGCCCCTATCAGCGCCCCGTGCGCCATGGCCCGCGCGGCATCGGCCAGCGACGGACCGGCGAAGGCCCCGCCGTCTGCCGCACCCACCTCGTGCGCAGCGAACACCGCCTCCACCGCCGCGGCGGCGGACTCGACGGTCAGGTACAGGTTCGTGCCGGTGTCCCCGTCGGCCACGGGGTAGACGTTGATCGCGTCGATCTCCTCGCGCGCGCGTCCCAGCGCCCGAAGCGCCAGACCGCACCAGGTGCGCACCGCGAGAGCATCGAACGTCTGCGGCACCTGCGCCACCCGCGCCTCCCTGAGCTGCTGGACTGGACGCAGCGTAGACCCCGGGCCGGTGTCCGCCGGAAGAGGGCCGCGGGCGGGCCCCGGAGCTGCCATGGTAGTTTCGCTGCACGGGTGCAGCCGTTGTATGCTGCTCCGGTTGCCCGATCCTGGTCGGGCCGTTCCCCTGGCAGCGCCACTCAGATCGCAGAGTGCTCCTAGAGCCGTAAGATCTCGATCCCGGCATGCCGGGATTCAACCGTAAGTGCATCTGAAGTCTTTGGAGTGACCCGTGGCTGCCAACTGCGACGTCTGCGGCAAGGGGCCGGGCTTCGGCAACAACATCTCGCACTCGCACCGCCGTACGTCCCGCCGCTGGAACCCGAACATCCAGCGTGTGCGTACCGTGGTCGGCGGGACGCCGAAGCGCGTGAACGCTTGCACCTCGTGCATCAAGGCCGGCAAGGTCTCGCGCTGACGCTGACAGCTGAGCGCGCGGCCACCGCCTGGTTCGCTGCACTGAGCCGGTCCACCTTGGGTGGACCGGCTTTTTGCCGTGCCCGCAGACCGGCCGAGCTGCCAGAATCCGGGGAATGCGCTTCGGCATCCTGGGCCCGCTGGACATCCGTACCGACGACGGCACCCCGATGGATCCCGGCGGCCCCCGGCCCCGCGCCCTGCTCACCCTCCTGCTCCTCGACGCCGGACGCACCGTCTCCACGGAGCGGCTGACCGACGGTGTGTACGGCGCCGAGCCGCCCGCCGGGGCCGCCAACGCGCTCCAGTCGCAGATCTCCCGCCTCCGCCGGCGCCTCGGCCCGCACACGGAGATCGAGGCCGCCCCGACCGGCTACCGCCTCGCCGCCGCCCCCGACTCCGTCGACGCCCACCGCTTCGAGCACCTGGCCCGGGAGGGGCGGGCCGCCCTCACCGCCGGCGACCATCCGCGGGCGGCAGCCCGGCTGCGCGAGGCGCTCGCCCTGTGGCGGGGTCCGGCACTGCCCGACCTGCCGGACGCGCACGCCGAGACCGCCCGCCTGGAGGAGCTGCGGCTGGCCGCCGTACAGGACCGGATCGAGGCGGACCTCGCGCTCGGCGGCGGCCCCGACCTCGTCCCCGAACTGCGGTCCCTGCTGGCCGCACATCCGCTGAGCGAGCCGCTGTGCGGGCAGCTGATGCGGGCCCTGCACGCGGCCGGACGGCCCGCCGAGGCGCTCACGGTGTTCGAGGAGGCCCGGCGCACGCTCGCGGCGAGCTGGGCGCCGACCCGTCGCCCGAGCTGGCCGCGCTCCACCTGGAGCTGCTCCAGGGCGAGGAACCCGCCCCCCGGCGGCCCCGGCTCCCCGCCCAGCTGACCCGCTTCGTCGGCCGCGACGCCGAACTGGCCCGTATCGCCGTGCTCCTCACCGACGCCCGCCTGGTCACGCTCACCGGCCCCGGCGGGGCGGGCAAGACCCGGCTGGCGATCGAAGCGGCTCGCGCCCGCGCGGACGTGTGCTTCGTCGAGCTGGCCCCGCTCACCGACGCCGCCCGGATCCCGTACGCCGTCCTCACCGCCCTCGGCGTGCGCGAGGGCTTTCGCAGCCCCGCCGCCGACACCACGGAGCGGCTGCTGGCCGCGCTGGAGGAGCGGGAGCTGCTGCTCGTGCTGGACAACTGCGAGCACCTGGTCGAGGAGGCGGCCCGGGTCGCCGGGCTGCTGCTCGGCGCGTGCCCGCAGGTCCGTGTCCTGGCCACCAGCCGCGAGGCCCTCGGCATCACCGGAGAGGTCCTGGTCCCGGTGCCGTCGCTGGCGCCGGGGCCCGCGGAGCAGCTCTTCCTCGACCGCGCCCGGGCGGTCCGCCCGGGTTTCGAGGGGCACGCGCGCGTGCCCGACATCTGCCGTGCCCTGGACGGACTGCCGCTGGCCATCGAGCTGGCGGCGGCCCGGCTGCGCACGCTCGAACCGGACGAGCTGGCCGACCGCCTGGACGACCGGTTCCGCCTGCTCTCCCATGGCGACCGCACCAAGGCGCCCCGCCACCGCACCCTGCGGGCGGTCGTGGAGTGGAGCTGGGACCTGCTGGACGACGAGGAACGGGAGCTGGCCGGGCGGCTGACGGTGTTCTCCGGGGCGCGACCCTGGACGCGGTGGAGGCGGTGTGCGGGGTGCCGTATCCGGAGGACGTGCTGGGGTCGCTGGTGGAGAAGTCGCTGGTGGAGGTGGCCGACGGGCGCTACCGGATGCTGGAGACGATCTGCGTGTTCGCAGCCGAGGGCCTCGTCGGCGAGGACGCGCTGCGGGACGCGCACGCCGCGTACTTCCTGCGGCTGGCGGAGCGGGCGGAGCCGTACGTCCGCAGCGGGGAGCGGCAACTACGACGGCGACCCCGACCGCGCGGTCGCCCTGCTGGTGTTCCGGTCCGAGCAGCTGACGTACGACCGCCGTGACGTCGCCGCGCAGAAGCGGATCCTCGCCGAGAGGTTCACGGGCATGGGCTGGGAGACACCGCACGTGCTCAAGGCCCTGGAGCAGGCCGACGACCTGTACTTCGACGCGATCCGCCCAGATCCACGTCGACCGCCTGACCAAGGGGCGCGTGGCGCTGCTCGGGGACGCCGGGTACGGCGCCACCATGGGCGGCATGGGCACGGGCGTGGCGATCGTCGGCGCGTACGTGCTGGCCGGTGAGCTCGCCCTCGCGGGCGGCGACCACCGCGCCGCCTTCGCCGAGTACGAGAGCCGGATCCGGGACTTCGCCAAGGGCTGCCAGAAGATCTCCGGCAACGCCGGCCCGTTCTTCGCCCCGCCGACCGAGCGGCGCATCCGCAGCCGCGACCGGATGTACCGGCTGCTCAGCTCGCGTCTGCTGGCCGGCTTCTTCAAGAAGCTCACCGAGAAGGCGGCCACGAACATCAAGCTGCGCGACTACCCCGCCTGAGACTTGAAGGCCCATGCGTGGTCCACGGGCCCGATCCCCCCGCCGAGCGCGAACCCGGCCGCGATCGCGCCGGTGACGTACTCCTTGGCCGCCGCCACCGCCTCCGGCACGGACTGCCCCTTCGCGAGCTGCGACGCGATCGCCGACGCGAGGGTGCAGCCCGTGCCGTGCGTGTGCCGGTTGTCGTACCGGGGGGCGCGCAGCCAGTGCTCCTCGGAGCCGTCGGTCAGCAGATCGACGGCATCCCCGGAGAGGTGGCCGCCCTTGATCAGCACCCAGCGCGGCCCGTACGCCAGCACGGCCGCCGCGGCCTGGCGCAACTGCTCCTCCGACTCGACCCGGACGCCGGTCAGTTGCGCCACCTCGTCGAGGTTCGGCGTGGCGACGGTCGCCACCGGCAGCAGCCTGGTCCGTACGGAGTCCAGCGCGGACTCGGCCAGCAGCGGGTCCCCGTGCTTGGAGACCCCCACCGGGTCGACGACCGCGGGCGCGTCCGTTGCGCCGATCAACTCGGCCACGGTCTCGACCAGTTCCGCCGAGGCCAGCATCCCGGTCTTCACGGCCTGGACGCCGATGTCGTCCACGACGCTGCGGTACTGGGCCCTGACCGCCTCCACCGGCAGTTCCCAGGCGCCCTGGACTCCGAGGGAGTTCTGCGCGGTCACCGCCGTGATCACGCTCATGCCGTGCACGCCGAGCGCGAGCATCGTCTTCAGGTCGGCCTGGATTCCGGCCCCGCCGCCGGAGTCGGAACCGGCGACCGTCAGTACCCTCGGCGGAGCACCTCCAGCGCTCATGACTCGATGTCCCCGAAGTGGTCCCAGCCGCCCTTGCTGGTCCACGGCGCCCCGTCCACCGTGACCTGGGGCAGCACCGACGGGTTGAGCACCTCGCCGATCACCTTCCAGCGGGCCGGCAGCTTCACGTCCGGCGGGAAGGTCGCCACGATTGCGTGGTCCTCTCCCCCGGTCAGCACCCACTGCAGCGGGTCGACACCGACGGCCTGCCCGATGTCGTTCATCTGCGAGGGGATGTCGATGGCGCCGGAGTGGATGTCGATGCGGACCTTGCTGGCCTCCGCGATGTGCCCGAGGTCGGCGATCAGCCCGTCGCTGACGTCGCACATGGCGGTCGCGCCGAGGGAGGCGGCGGCCGGGCCCGCGTGGTACGGCGGCTCGGGGCGGCGGTGGGCCTCGACGAAGGCGCGCGGCGAGCGGAAGCCGCGGGAGAGCACCGCGTACCCGGCCGCGGACCAGCCCAGCCAGCCGGTCACCGCGACGAGGTCGCCGGGTTGTGCGCCCGCGCGGGTCACCGGCTCGTGGTTGCGCAGATCACCGAGGGCGGTGATCGACACCATGATCGTGTCGCCGCGCACGACGTCGCCGCCGACCACGGAGGCGCCCGCGACCTGGCACTCGTCGCGCAGGCCGTCCATCAGCTCGGTGGGCCAGGTCACCGGGAGTTCGGCGGGAACGACCAGGCCGAGCAGCAGCGCCGTCGGCACGGCGCCCATGGCGGCGATGTCCGCCAGGTTCTGCGCGGCCGCCTTGCGGCCCACGTCGTAGGCCGTGGACCAGTCGCGGCGGAAGTGCCGCCCCTCCAGGAGGATGTCGGTGCTCGCCACGACCCTGCGGTCGGGCGCGGCGACCACCGCGGCGTCGTCGCCGGGGCCGACCCGGACCGCCGGGGTGGTGGTGAGACGGGAGGTGAGCTCCCTGATGAGCCCGAACTCACCTAGCTCACCAACAGTGCCCTTCATTGTCCTTTCGCCCCTTCTGTACCTGTCCGTTTCCGGTCGCGCGTCATCGCGGTCCTCGTTACGGTCTAGACGACCGTCAACTTCTGTCGTACCTGAACCCCGGCGCGCGGGCCGCGGCCTCCGTGGGTCTCCCCGTGGCGTGCGGCGACGCGATACCGTGGCGTTCCTTTTCCCCACATGATCCTCGTGGCCGCCCTGGAGGTTCCGTGGTACAGGCGTACATCCTGATCCAGACGGAGGTTGGCAAGGCGTCGACCGTCGCCGAGACGATCCGCAAGATCCCTGGGGTGATCCAGGCCGAGGACGTGACAGGACCGTACGACGTCATCGTGCGCGCCCAGGCCGACACGGTGGACGACCTGGGCCGCATGGTGGTCGCGAAGATCCAGCAAGTGGACGGCATCACCCGCACCCTGACCTGCCCCGTCGTGCATCTGTAGCCCCCGTCTACCCTTGGCCGGTGAACTCATTGCGTCACCGGCTCATCGGTCTGCCCGTCCTCGCCGTGCTGATCACCGCCGCGGGCTGCTCCTCAGCAGACGACAGTGCCACCGTGGCGGTTCCCAGCCCGGACGCGGCGGTCGCAAAGCTGTGCCGGAACCTGGACACGGCGCTGCCGCGGACGGTGGACGGACTGAGCCGCCAGGACCCCGAGCCCGCCTCCGCGCTGACCGCGGGCTGGGGAAGCCCGGCGATCATACTGCGCTGCGGTGTCGACCGGCCGCCGAAGATGGTCGACCCCAAGGTCGCCGAGGGCAACGACCCGAACGCGATCAGCGGCGAGGTGAACGGGGTCGGCTGGCTGATGGAAAAGCAGGACGACGGGTCGTACCGCTTCACCACCGCACTGCGCCAGGCCTACGTGGAGGTCACCGTGCCGAAGCAGCGGGCCCGGCAGGACAACTCCGCCGTGCTCGTCGACCTGGCACCCGCCATCAGGAAGGCGATCCCGAACGGGATCGCCTCCTGAGGACACCGGCGGAGGACACCGGCGGAGGACACCGGCGACGGCTACCGCAGCCCGGTCGACCTGCGCAGCGCCGCCTGCACCAGCCGGTCCACCAGTTCCGCGTAGCCGATCCCGCTCGCCTGCCACATCTGCGGGTACATCGAGATGGGCGTGAAGCCGGGCATCGTGTTGATCTCGTTGATCACGAACTCGCCGTCCTCGGTGAGGAAGAAGTCCGCGCGCACCAGCCCCTCGCAGGAGGCCGCCTCGAACGCCTCCACCGCCAGCCGCCGCACCTCGGCGGTCTGCTCCTCGGTCAGCGGGGCGGGCACGATGCCGGGCGTGGAGTCGATGTACTTGGCCTCGAAGTCGTAGTACGCGTGCGCCTCCGGCGGCGGAATCTCGGCCGGAACGGAGGCCCGGGGGCCGTCCTCGAACTCCAGCACCCCGCACTCGATCTCGCGGCCGCGCACCGCGGCCTCCACGAGCACCTTCGGGTCGTGCCGCTGGGCCTCCTCGATCGCCTCGTCGAGGCCGGAGAGGTCGTCGACCTTGGTGATGCCGATCGACGAACCCGCGCGCGCGGGCTTCACGAACAGCGGCCAGCCGTGCTCGCCGGCGAAGTCGACGATCTTCTTGCGGGCCGCGGACTGGTCCTGCTGCCACTCGCGCGGCCGGATCACCACGTACGGGCCGACCTTGAGCCCGAACGAGGTGAACACCCGCTTCATGTACTCCTTGTCCTGGCCGACGGCCGAGGCGAGTACGCCCGAGCCCACGTACGGCACGCCGGACAGCTCCAGGAGGCCCTGGAGGGTGCCGTCCTCGCCGTAGGGGCCGTGCAGCACCGGGAAAACCACGTCGACCTCGCCGAGCGCCTTGGGCACCGAACCGGGCTCGCTGTAGACGACTTCGCGGTTGGCGGGGTCGACGGGGAGCACCACGCCGCCCTCGCTCGACTCGGCGAGCTCCTCGACGCTGGGCGTACGGCGGTCGGTGATCGCCATGCGCTCCGGCTCGTCGGCGGTGAGCACCCAACGGCCCTCCCGGGTGATGCCGATCGGCAGGACGTCGTACTTCGTCCGGTCGATGGCGCGCAGCACCGCGCCGGCGGTGACCATGGAGATCCCGTGTTCGGAGCTGCGCCCGCCGAACACGACGGCCACGCGCGGCTTGCGGGACGGCTGCTCAGGGCTCTGGGGGAGGTTCTCGGTGCTCATATCGCGATGAGAGTACCCGTTGGTATCCCCCAAGTCAGCGCCCGCTCGGCAGCCGTCGCTCAGCGTCGCACGGACGGTCGCTCAGCGTGGTGCGGACAGCTCAGGCACGGTGTCGGCGGACGGTTCAGGCGCGGTGTCAGCAGACGGTTCAGGCGCGGTGTCAGCGGCGTTCGGGCTTCGCGCTGCGCGACATCAGCTCCTTGAGGGCGACCACCGGCGGCTTGCCCTCGTGCACGATGCCGACGACCGTCTCGGTGATGGGCATGTCGACGCCGTGCCGGCGGGCCAGATCCAGCACCGACTCACAGGACTTGACGCCCTCGGCGGTCTGCCTGGTGACCGCGATGGTCTCCTGCAGGGTCATGCCCTTGCCGAGGTTGGTGCCGAAGGTGTGGTTGCGCGACAGCGGCGACGAGCACGTCGCCACCAGGTCGCCCAGGCCCGCGAGTCCGGAGAAGGTCAGCGGGTCGGCGCCCAGCGCGACGCCCAGCCGGGTGGTCTCGGCGAGCCCGCGCGTGATGAGGGAGCCCTTTGCGTTGTCGCCGAGACCCATGCCGTCCGCGATGCCGACGGCCAGCCCGATCACGTTCTTCACGGCGCCGCCTAGTTCGCAGCCGACGACGTCGGTGTTGGTGTACGGGCGGAAGTACGGCGTGTGGCAGACGGCCTGGAGCCGCCGGGCGACGGCCTCGTCGGTGCAGGCCACCACGGCGGCGGCCGGCATGCGGGCGGCGATCTCACGGGCGAGGTTGGGCCCGGTGACCACGGCGATGCGGTCGGCGCCGACCTTGGCGACGTCCTCGACGACCTCGCTCATCCGCATGGCGGAGCCGAGTTCGATGCCCTTCATCAGCGAGACGAGGACCGTGTCGGGCGCGAGCAGCGGCGTCCACTCGGCGAGGTTGCCGCGCAGCGTCTGCGAGGGGATCGCGAGGACGGTGAAGTCGGCGTCGCGGGCGGCTTCGGCCGCATCCGTCGTGGCCCGCAGGTTCTCCGGGAGTTCGACGCCGGGCAGGTAGTCCGGGTTGGTCCGCGTGGAGTTGACCGCCTCGGCGAGTTCGGCGCGGCGGGCCCACAGGGTGACCTCGCATCCGGCGTCGGCGAGGACCATGCCGAAGGCGGTACCCCACGATCCGGTGCCGAAGACGGCCGCCTTGACCGGCTTGCTCACGTGCCCTGCCCCTCTTTCTGTACGGCCGACTCCTGTACGGCCGACGCGGCCTTGCCCTCGGCCTGCGCCCGGGCCTGCGCCCGAATCTGCGCCCGGGTCTGCGCCTGCGTCTTGCGGCGCTGTTCGATCCGCTCCCGGCGCGGGTCGTAGGGGGTGGCGGGGGCCTTCTCGCCGCGGATCTCCTCCAGCTGGCGGGTGATGGCCGCCATGATGACCTCGGTCGCCTCCTTCAGCAGCTCCGGGGTCATCTCCTTGTCGTAGAAGCGCGACAGGTCCACGGGCGGGCCCGCCAGCACGTGGTGGGTCTTGCGCGGGAAGAGGTTCGGCTTCTTGGCATACGGCGGCAGCAGCTCGTTGGCGCCCCACTGGGCGACCGGAATCACCGGGCACTTGGTCTGCAGGGCGACCCGTGCGGCACCCGTCTTGCCGGTCATCGGCCAGCCGTCAGGGTCGCGGGTGAGGGTGCCCTCGGGGTAGAAGGCGACGCACTCGCCGCGCTCCACCGCGTCGATCGCGGCGCGGAAGGCGCTCAGCGCGTCCGTGCTCTCGCGGTAGACGGGGATCTGCCCGGTGCCGCGCATTGCGGCGCCCACGAATCCCTTCTTGAATAGCCCGCTCTTCGCCAGGAATCGCGGCACGCGGCCGGTGTTGTACTGAAAGTGGGCGTAGGCGACGGGGTCGATGTGCGAATTGTGGTTCACCACGGTGATAAATCCGCCCTCGGCCGGAATGTTCTCCATTCCACGCCAGTCCCGCTTGATCAGAACCAGCAGCGGCGGTTTACAGATCACCGCTGCGAAGCGGTACCAGAAGCCGATTCTGCGGCGGGGCACGCGGACACCTTCCTCTAGGGCCTGGGGGGCCGCACAAGTGTCACCCCAGGCCGCCGGTCTGTCGAGAACACGGTACGCCCCGACCACGGGACGACCGGATGGCACGGGGGACAATGGCGGCGACGAGGGAGGGACGGAACGCCGGTGCAGTGGACCTTGGTCATCCCCCTGAAGCCCCTGACCCGGGCCAAGAGCAGGCTGGCGGACACCGCCGACGACGGGGTGCGGCCGGGCCTCGCCCTCGCCTTCGCCCAGGACACCGTGGCGGCCGCGCTCGCCTGCCCGGCGGTGCGGGATGTGGCGGTCGTCACGGACGACGCCCTGGCCGGGCCGGAGCTGGCGGAGCTGGGCGCCCGCATCGTCCCGGACGAGCCGCGCGGCGGGCTGAACGCCGCCCTGCGGCACGGGGCGGCGGTCGTCAGGGCGTCGCGTCCCGAAAGTCCCGTAGCGGCCTTGAACGCCGACCTTCCGGCGCTCCGTCCCGCGGAATTGGCGCGGGTCCTGGACGCGGCCGCGGAATTCCCCCGCGCATTTCTCCCGGACGCCGCGACCATCGGCACGACACTGCTGGCGGCCGCCCCGGACCGGGAACTGCTCCCGGCATTCGGCACCGATTCCCGGGCCCGCCACCGGGCCTCCGGTGCGGTGGAACTGTCGCTGGACGCGGTGGATTCCGTACGCCAGGACGTCGACACCGGCGAGGACCTGCGGGCGGCGCTGGCCCTCGGGGTGGGACCACGGACGGCCGCGGCGGCCGCGCGGCTCCTGATCCCGGGGCAGTAGGCTGCCGTCATGCAGGCGACCGCATACACGTACGACCCCGAAAGCCGCAGCGGGCAGGTACTCTTGGACGACGGCACGCCGGTGCCCTTCGACGCGCCGGCGTTCGACGCGGGGGGTCTCAGACTGCTGCGCCCCGGGCAGCGGGTGCGGATCGAGACCGAGGGGGACGGGGACGGCCTCCGGATCACGCTGGTGACGCTGCAGACCTTCTGAACAAGCCGTACAGCCCCCTGAACAGGCCGAACAGCCGCTGAACAGGCCGAACAGCCGCTGAACAGGCCGAACAGCCGCTGAACGCGCCGCGGGCCGGGCTCCCTCGGGAGTCCGGCCCGGCGCGTACCCCTGCGCCCCTACTTGTTGCGGGCGGTGGTCGTCTTGGCGGTGGTCTTGCGGGCGGTCGACTTCTTGGCGGGAGCCTTCTTGGCCGTCGCCTTCTTCGCCGGGGCCTTCTTGGCCGCCGCCTTCTTGGCGGTGGTCTTCTTCGCCGCAGTGGTCTTCTTGGCGGGCGCCTTCTTCGCCGCGGCCTTCTTGGCGGCGGCCGTGGCCTTCTTGGCCGCCGTCTTCTTCGCCGCGGCCTTCTTCGCGGCGGCCGCTTTGGTGGTGGCCTTCTTGGCGGCGGCCTTCTTGACCGCCGCGGAAACACCGCCGGACAGGCTGCCCTTGGGCGCCTTCTTGACGGCGACCTCACCACCACGCGGGAGCTTCTTCGACCCGCTGACCAGGTCCTTGAAGCCCTGGCCCGCGCGGAAGCGCGGAACCGAGGTCTTCTTGACCCGGACCCGCTCACCGGTCTGCGGGTTGCGGGCGTAACGGGCCGGGCGGTCCACCTTCTCGAAGGACCCGAAGCCGGTGACCGAGACCCGGTCACCCGCGACGACCGCGCGGACGATGGCGTCCAGTACCGCGTCGACAGCATCGGCGGCCTGCTGGCGGCCGCCCATCTTGTCAGCAATCGCTTCTACGAGCTGCGCCTTGTTCACGTCTTCCCCTTCGGAGACCTCGCCAGAACGAAAGTGTTCAAGCTTTTTCGCACGTTAGGCAGATATATACCGCAAATCAAACACGAAACGGGCTAATCACCCTTGTGCCGCAACGGACTCGACGGTCTCGGACTTGATCAGCCTTCCTCTTCGGGGATTCGACCCTCGTCGAGGTCTGCCGTGAACCGTTCCAGACGCCTTGTCGCATCGGCGAGATCGTGCTTGGCCGCGGCCGTAATGACCAGCAGCTTCCGGGTCAGCGCCATCCGTACGCCCTCCGGGACTTGCAGTGCGCGCACCCTTGTGTGCGCTTCCTTGAGTTGGGTCGCGACCGCCGTATAGAGCTCGAGTTGGCCGTCGTTGTCCATGCACAGATTGTGCCATCTGAGGCGAGTTGTCGCCTGCGCAGGGTGTAACTGCCGCCCCGTACGGCCTTCCGGGCACATACGTCAGCCGGGGCCTCACGACGTGCGTACCCCGGCAACAACCGTTCTAACGTGGGAAGTTGGGCAGACGCACGGCGGCGCGCCGGGACACTCGGGCCCAGACACAGCTGTACCCCCGATCGCAGCGATCGGGGGTACAGCAGGGGTTGCACGGTGGCCGAAACTCGACTTGTCACAGGCCCGGGCCGGCGATCTGCCCGTCAGTCGATCACCGGCCGCGGCAGCCGGATCAGACCGGCAGCGTCCGCGGCTTGAACGACGGGCGCTTCGCCTCGTACGCGGCGATGTCGGCCTCGTTCTGCAGGGTGATGGAGATGTCGTCCAGCCCGTTCAGCAGCCGCCAGCGGGAGTTCTCATCCAGCTCGAAGGAGGCGGTGATCCCCTCGGCGCGCACCTCGCGGTTGACCAGGTCGACGGTCACCTCGGCCTGCGGGTCCCGCTCGGTGAGCTCCCAGAGCGCGTCCACGATCTTCTGCTCCAGAACCACCGTGAGCAGGCCGTTCTTCAGCGAGTTGCCCCGGAAGATGTCCGCAAAGCGGGAGGAGATCACGGCCTTGAAGCCGTAGTTCTGCAGCGCCCAGACGGCGTGCTCGCGCGAGGAGCCGGTGCCGAAGTCGGGGCCGGCGACCAGGACCGTGGCACCCTGCCGCTCCGGGCGGTTGAGCACGAACTCCGGGTCCTTGCGCCAGGCCTCGAACAGCCCGTCCTCGAACCCGTCCCGCGTGACCTTCTTGAGCCAGTGGGCGGGGATGATCTGGTCGGTGTCGACGTTGCTGCGGCGCAGCGGGACGGCCCGGCCGGTGTGCGTGGTGAAAGCTTCCATGATTCTCAGACTCCAGCGGGCGTACGGGCGGCGTTGACGTCGGTCAGGTCGGCCGGGGAGGCCAGGTGGCCCAGGACGGCCGTGGCGGCGGCGACCTGCGGCGACACCAGGTGCGTACGGCCGCCCTTGCCCTGCCTGCCCTCGAAGTTGCGGTTGGAGGTGGACGCGGAGCGCTCGCCCGGGGCCAGCTGGTCGGGGTTCATGCCCAGACACATCGAGCAGCCCGCGTGCCGCCATTCGGCGCCGGCCTCCTTGAAGACCACGTCCAGGCCCTCGGAGACGGCCTGCAGACCCACGCGCGCGGAGCCCGGGACGACCAGCATCCGTACGCCGTCGGCGACTTTGCGGCCCCGCAGGATGTCCGCGGCGGCGCGCAGGTCCTCGATGCGGCCGTTGGTGCAGGAGCCTACGAAGACGGTGTCCACCTTGATGGAGCGCAGCGGCTGTCCGGCCTCCAACCCCATGTACTCCAGGGCCTTTTCGGCGGCCAGGCGCTCCGAAGCGTCTTCGTACGAAGCCGGGTCGGGGACGGCGGCGGAAAGCGGCGCGCCCTGGCCGGGGTTGGTGCCCCAGGTGACGAACGGCGACAGCTCGTCGGCGTTGATGACGACCTCGGCGTCGAAGACCGCGTCGTCGTCCGTGCGCAGGGTCTTCCAGTACTCCACCGCGGCGTCCCAGTCCTCGCCCTGCGGGGCGTGCGGGCGGCCCTTGAGGTACTCGAACGTCGTCTCGTCGGGGGCGATCATGCCCGCGCGGGCGCCGGCCTCGATCGACATGTTGCAGATGGTCATCCGGGCCTCCATCGAGAGCTTCTCGATGGCGGAGCCGCGGTACTCCAGGATGTAGCCCTGGCCACCGCCCGTACCGATCCTGGCGATGATCGCCAGGATCAGGTCCTTGGCGGTGACACCCTCGGGCAGCTCGCCCTCGACGGTGATGGCCATGGTCTTCGGGCGGGCCATCGGCAGGGTCTGGGTGGCCAGCACGTGCTCGACCTGCGAGGTGCCGATACCGAACGCCAGCGCGCCGAAGGCGCCGTGCGTGGAGGTGTGCGAGTCGCCGCAGACGACCGTCGTGCCCGGCTGGGTCAGGCCCAGCTGCGGGCCGACGACGTGGACGACACCCTGCTCGACATCGCCGAGCGGGTGCAGGCGGACGCCGAAGTCGGCGCAGTTCTTGCGCAGCGTCTCCAGCTGGACGCGGGAGACCGGGTCGGCGATGGGCTTGTCGATGTCGAGGGTCGGGGTGTTGTGGTCCTCGGTGGCGATGGTCAGGTCGAGCCGGCGCACGGTGCGCCCGCTCTTGCGGAGGCCGTCGAAGGCCTGCGGGCTGGTCACCTCGTGCAGCAGGTGCAGATCGATGAAGAGGAGGTCGGGCTCGCCCTCGGCGCGCCGGACGACGTGGTCGTCCCAGACCTTCTCCGCGAGTGTCCTACCCATCGCTTTCCCTCCGGCCGGCCAAAAGGCACCGGCCCAACTAGAGATCTTGAGGAAGCGGCGCCCGCGCCCCCTTGGCGTCCGCCGCCGGGCCCGTTGGTCCGCGGGCCGTTGTGCTTCCAGGGTGGCGTGTTCCACGGAAAATTGAACTTGCGTTTCACAGAGTGAGACGCAAGTATCGTTTCATGGACAACAGTAGCGGCGTCGGCGTTCTGGACAAGGCGGCCCTTGTCCTGAGCGCTCTGGAGTCCGGTCCGGCCACCCTCGCGGGCCTGGTCGCGGCCACCGGACTGGCACGACCCACGGCCCACCGGCTGGCCGTGGCCCTGGAGCACCACCGCATGGTGGCGCGCGACATGCAGGGTCGTTTCATTCTCGGCCCCCGCCTGGCAGAACTAGCCGCGGCCGCGGGCGAGGACCGCCTCCTCGCCACCGCCGGCCCGGTGCTCACCCACCTCCGCGACGTCACCGGCGAGAGCGCGCAGCTCTACCGCCGCCAGGGCGACATGCGCATCTGCGTCGCCGCGGCGGAGCGCCTGTCCGGCCTGAGGGACACCGTCCCGGTCGGCTCGACGCTCACCATGAAGGCGGGCTCGTCGGCGCAGGTCCTGATGGCCTGGGAGGAGCCCGAGCGGCTGCACCGGGGCCTGCAGGGTGCCCGCTTCACGGCGACGGCCCTGTCGGGCGTACGGCGCCGCGGCTGGGCCCAGTCGATCGGCGAGCGCGAGCCGGGCGTCGCGTCCGTCTCCGCGCCCGTACGCGGCCCCTCCAACCGCGTGGTGGCCGCCGTCTCGGTCTCCGGCCCGATCGAGCGCCTGACGCGCCACCCCGGCCGTATGCACGCCCAGGCGGTCATCGACGCCGCCGCCCGCCTCTCCGAGGCCCTGCGCCGCTCCGGCTGACCGCTCGACGGCACGCCACCGGGAAGGGCCGGCCTCAACGCCGCGGCAGGCCCTTCCGGCGGGACTTCGCCGACGACGGACTTGTGATCAACCGACCAGGACTCGGGCAGGCAGCGCACCACCCAGGAAGCCAATCGCACCCACCCCGGACACCCGGGCCCCGGCAGGCAGCGCACCCGTCCAGGAGACCCGCTCCGGCAGGCAGCGCACCCACCTCGCAGACCCGGACCCACCCCCGCAGACCGCAGCCGCCGAGTCGGGTCGAACTCGACTCGAGTTCGACCCGACTCGGCGGCCGGCAAAGGCGCCCACGAGCCCACGAGCCCCGGGCTTCGGCGAGCACAAGCACCGACCGCTCAGGAGATCCGGAGCCGGTCGGCGGCCCGGTCGCCTCGGCGCCCGACCGGCACCACGCCCGTGGCCCTGCCCAGGCCGAACTCGGGCATGTTCATGTAGATCGACTCGTGGGACCCGGCCGGCACGACGTACGTCTCGTGCCAGAAGCCGACCTTGCCCTTCCCCTCGCGCAGCCGCCGGTTGAACGCGGCCCAGGCCGGACGGTGCTCCTTGTCCGGCGCGGAGGCGTACGCGAGGAGCTTCTCCTTCGACTCCCAGTACTGCACCAGGTACACCACCCGCGGCCAGCCCAGCAGGGTCTGATATCCGAGCAGGCCGCTGTCCTTGTCCCGCGCCAGCTCCGCGATCATCGGCCCCATGGCCTTGGCCACCGGCCACCAACTGCGTATCGCGGCAAAGCTGTTGATGCGCATCCCGATGAGGAAGACGACCACCCCGTCCTCGCTCGCAGCGGTCATGCGCCCTTCGATCGGCTTGGCACTCATGCTGCCCCCACTCATGATCCGTCCAGCGATTGGATAGCTTCACTATCCATGATTAGATAGTGACACTCTCCAATGCGGAGTGCAAGGGGAAAGAGGGTGCGAGACGGAATGCGACTGGCGGAACTGAGCACGCGCAGCGGGGTATCCACGACGACGATCAAGTACTACCTGCGCGAAGGACTGCTGCACCCCGGCCGCCGGATCACGGCCACGCAGGCCGAGTACGACGAGGGGCACCTGCGACGACTGCGGCTCGTGCGGGCGTTGATCCAGGTGGGGCGGATCCCGGTGAACTCGGCCCGGGAGGTGCTCGCCGCCCTGCAGGACGAGGACCTGGACCGGAACAAGCGCCTGGGCACCGCCGTGTGGGCCCTGCCGCACGGTCCCGCACCGGACGCGGACGACCCGGCCACCGAGGCGGCCCGGCGCAGCGCCGACGAGCTCCTGGACCGGCTCGGCTGGAGCTACGGCCGGAAGTCCTGCGAGGCGACGACCGCACCCGCGTACGAGATGCTGGTGACCGCGATCGCCACGTTGTCCCGGCTCGGTTACCCGTGCGCCGTCCGGGACTTGGAGCCGTACGCCCGCGCGATGGAACGGATCGCCGTGACCGACCTGGACCTGGTGGAGCGGTACGAGACGCCGGACGAGCAGGTGGAGGCCGCGGTGGCGCTGACGGTCCTGTACGAGCCGGTGCTGCTCAGCCTGCGCCGGCTCGCGGAGGCGGAGGAGTCGCGCCGCCGTTTCGGCGGGAAGTGACCCGGAGAAACTCAGCAGGAAGTGACCCGGAGAACTCGGCAGGAAGCAACCCCCGAGAACGCAGAACGCCGAAGGGCCCTCCCGAGGGAGGGCCCTTCCGACTGCGTACCCCCGACCGGATTCGAACCGGCGCTACCGCCTTGAGAGGGCGGCGTGCTAGGCCGCTACACAACGGGGGCGCGGATCATGCGTTTCCGCAGATCAGCTGGTCTACCTGGACTCGAACCAAGACTAACGGAACCAGAATCCGTCGTGCTGCCAATTACACCATAGACCAAAGGTGGTTTAGACCTCTGAGTACCCCCGACCGGATTCGAACCGGCGCTACCGCCTTGAGAGGGCGGCGTGCTAGGCCGCTACACAACGGGGGCCCTGGCGATCCTGCATCGAGATCAGTGGGAGCTACCCAACTGTCCTCGCGGGAAGGATCTGTACCCCCGACCGGATTCGAACCGGCGCTACTGCCTTGAGAGGGCAGCGTGCTAGGCCGCTACACAACGGGGGCTTGCGGATGGAATCCGCGGTGCAGATGAGCTCTGCGAGCTGGCCTACCTGGACTCGAACCAAGACTAACGGAACCAGAATCCGTCGTGCTGCCAATTACACCATAGGCCACCGGAACGCAAGCCCCCGAAGGGGATCTTGTTCTAGTGAAGCGCTTCCGGGTCCCGGCCTTCCGGCCCGCTCCCCGGCGGCGCAGGAAGAACATTACCTGAAGGTGGACGGGGCTCCAAAACGGGTATCCGCGCCGACCGCGGGGAGTTCGGCAATCGACGCGATCCGGTGCGGTGCCGCGGGTGCGGCCGCGGCGGCCGCCAGCAAGCCCACGCGGTCGATCCAGACCGACAGCAGACCGGCGTCGGCGGCGCCCCGTCCGTCGATGTCCGGGTGGTCGCCGACGTACGCGACTTCGTGCGGCGGCAGTTCCAGGGCCTCGCACGCGGCCAGGAAGGCCCGCGCCTCCGGCTTGGACACGCCGAGCTCGGCGGCGCACAGGACGGCCTCGAAGCGGTCGCGCACGCCGAGGGTGCGGAGCTTGTACTCCTGGACGTGCAGGCTCGAGTTGGACAGCACCGCGTGGCGGTGACTGGCGGCGAGGAACGAGGACGGGCAGGACGTCCGGAAAGAGGGCCCAGGCGGCCTCGTAATGCTCCAGGTACCGCTGGAACCACGCGTCGGCCTCGGCATCGGTCAGCTCCTCGCCGAGGAAGACCCGGACCCGGTCCCGCCGCTGCCCTTCGAAGGAGGCCTCCCCGGCCGAGAACCGCGCCCACTGGGCGTCGGTGATCTCCCGCCAGCGCGCGAGGGCCTGCTCCACGCTGTCGTACCCGTCCAGCAGCCCCTCGGCGACCAGGTGCGCGCGCATGCCGACGCGGTCCGCGGTCGTGTAGTCGAAAAGGGTGTCGTCGACGTCCCAGACGACAGCCTTGATCGGCACGTGGTCACCTCCGGTCGCGTGCCGGGCCCGGCACGCTTCGACGCTACTCGCGCCGGCGGTGGACCGCTGCCCTGCGGACCGCGCGCGGCCCCTGGCCGTCCCGGGGCCGCGGCCCCGGGACGCACCCCCGCCGGGTCGGGCCGTGACCAGTCAGGGCGTGGCCGCGGCGGTCGCCGCCTGCTCGTCGGTCTCGCACGGGTCCGGGGCGACGAAGAAGTCCGTGACGAAGCAGGTGACCTCACCACCGGCCGAGCGGCCGATCCAGGGGGGGTACGCGCCGTCGCCCCAGCCGGAGGTGAAGGCGGCGACGGCGCGCCCGGTGACCAGGTGCGGGCCGGGCGCCCAGTCGCTGTCTTCGAAGGCGTCCCACAGCGGTCCCTCCTCGCCCTCGTACTCGGCGAAGGAGGCGTCGGCCGCGGCGTCGTGGAAGCAGCCGGTGCCGGCGTCGACGCCGTAGCCGTAGAACTCGTCCTCGCCGAGCTCGGCCGGATCCTGGCCGGGGCGGAGGGCGAGTTCCCAGGCGGCGCCAGGAGCGCCGCGTTGCCGGAACAGTAGACCCCGGCACTGGCAAACCCGTCCGGGCCCGCACCGAGGGGAGCACGTTGCCAGCGCGGCGAGGCCGGGCCCCCCTGCGCGGAGGAACCGGCCTCACATCGTGATGAGTGTTACGCGGCCAGCTCCGTAGGGTGGGCGCGGTTGCGAAGCTCCAGGAAGATCACTTTGAGCTCGTCGGCCTCCTCCTTCGTGAAGTAGCCGAGCAGGCTGTTCGGGGAGCGGTCGGTGAACGGGCTCTTGAAGAGATCCGGAAGCTCCAGGTAGCCACGCTTGGTCAGCGCGTCGATGACCAGGTCGAGGAAGTCCCATTGCTGGGGGCTGAGCCGGCGGCCCACAGTGAAGCCTTCGAAGGCCTTCTGGGCTGCCGCCCGGTCCAGGCCGACGACGGAGCGGACGAAGAGGCCGAGACCTGGGCCGTGCTGGGCCACCTGCTCCAGGTCCTCGGCGGAGGCCACGCCCTCGTCCAGAAATGCCTGCTCCAACGCCTTGAGGTCGTCGGCGGTGATCTGCTCGTTCTGTGTGAGCTTGCGCACAGCCGGGTTTTCGGGGTGCTTGTCCAGGTAGGCGCGGGTCGTGACACGGAAGCGGTCGATGTCCGTACCGATTGGTATGCCGGGGAGGTTGACCTCGATGTGGTCGCCGAGCTCGTCCTCAAGGAAGTCCGTGAAGACGATCTTTCACTTTGCCGACGGGTCAATCAGCTTGACCAGTGGGCGCAGAGGGCGCCGCAGGTCTTCGAGCATGGGCAGAGTTACGTCCTCCCACCACTCGTCGACTGCCCACGCTTCCAGCAGGGGCGCCTGCTCGGCCACGGCGGGGTTGTTGAGCTTGGTGAGCAGGTTCTGGGCGATTTCCTGTATCTCGGTACACCGCTGTACGTAGTCCGGGCTGCCTTCCAGAGCCGCGAGCTGGAGCTCGTACGCCTTGAGATCGAAGCGCTTGGCCTCCTCGCCCGGGTCCTTGTCGTCCTCCCGCCATTCACTGGGCAAACCGAGCACGCCGGACCTGAGCAGGTTGTCGGCCTCGTCGTCCAGGACGCGCCAGGCAGTGAAATCGCTGAAGCGTTCGACCTCATGGCGGTGAGGCCGGACGAGGACGTTGTGCTCGGGGGACATGCCGCTCACCGTGCTGTGCAGCCGGTGGGCGAGGGACCAGCGCAGCTGCTCCTCGGTGGCGTACGCATCGGCTCCGGCGTCGCGCGCCGGATCCGGCGGGGTGCGACGGTCGAGTGCCCGTATCAGGTCGAGCTGACGCGCCTGGGTGCGTTCGGCGAGCGAGAGCGTGGTGCGCCCCTCCCGGGTGGGCAGGTGCGTGCTGAAGTAGTCGAGGTTGCCGCAGAAGTCGAAGACCAGGAAGTTCTTCTTGGCATGGTCCGGGTTGTCCGGGTCGGGTCCGAAGAGGGCCGGGCGCAGGCGGGTGCCGCGGCCCATCATCTGCCAGAACTTCGTTTTGGAGAAGACCGGTTTAGCGAAGACGAGGTTGACGACCTCGGGTACGTCCACGCCGGTATCCAACATGTCGACGGAGATGGCGATGTCCGGGACCTCGTCCGGGTTCTTCGGGTTGGGGTCGGCGAAAGCGTCCAGCAAGGACTGGGCGTACTTCTCCTTGTACGTGATGACCCGGGCCTTCTTGCCGCCATACTGCGGGTAGTTGGCGTTGAAGCGGTCCTCCAGGAACTTCGCGTGGTCGTTGTTGCGGGCGAAGACGATCGTCTTGCCGAGGCGGTCACCGCCCTCAACCTTGATGCCGTAGGTCATCAAGGTCTCAAGGATCTTGTCCGCCGTGTCCTCGTTGAAGAGGTAGCGATTGACGTCGTTCGCGGAGACGACGTCTGGTACGGCACCGTCCTCGCTCCACTCCAGGCGGTCCCACTCGGCCTGCTGCTCCGGGGAGAGCTCGGCGTAGCGGACTCCACGCGTCATGAACTTCAGCGGCGCCTTGATCGGGACCGGTGGGACGAGGTAGCCGTCGCGGACCGCGTCGTCCAGGTCGTAGAAGTCGGTGGGGACGCCGTCCTCCAGTTGGAAGAGGCGGTACGTGTTGCGGTCGACCTCGTCCCTGGGAGTCGCGGTAAGGCCGAGAAGGAGCGAGTCGAAGTACTCGAAAATCCAGCGGTACTTGTCATAGACCGAGCGGTGGGCCTCGTCGATCACGACCAAGTCGAAGAAGCCGGGGCCGAAGCGGCGGCGGCCGTCTCCGTCGGTCTGGCCGATGAGGTTGATCATCGTCTGGTACGTGGAGAAGTAGACGCGGGCTTCCTGGTTCTTCTCCTGGAGGAGGTTGACCGTGGGCGTCTGCTTCAGGTTCGCGTCGAAGGCGCGCTTGGCCTGCGTGACGAGCGCCTTCGCCCGCTTCTTCGCCGCCCACCCGGAGCTGGAGCACATACGCACCCGCAAGAAGTCCCCGAACACCAACGGCGTCCGGGAGGGGGCTTTCGGCTCGCTGAAGTACGAGAAGCTCTACCGCGAGGAGATCCCCGACGGCCTCGTCCTGGCCGAGCACGCCCACGCCTACCGGGAGGAATTCAACACCACCCGCCCGCACGAGGGCATCGCTATGAACCGGCCACTCGAGGTCTACCTCGGCCAGGCCGACCCCACCATCCCCAACCTTCCCGAGCCCCAAAACCTGCCATCAGCTTGACGCGGGACAATCCAGCACGAGATCAAGGGCTCGGACGTCCGCAAGAACCTCCGGGCCGGCAACCACAGCTGGCGCCGCGCGGCCATGGAGCTGGTGGCTTCGCTGCTCGACATACTGGAGGCGCACGAGACTCGTGTTCTTGCCCGCGTCTGGATCAAGAAAGAGAGGCGGGCGTTCGACGAATCCGGTGTTTATCCGGCCTCCGTCGCCGCGCTGAACGAGACCTTCCAGGCACAGCTCGCCCACGAGCACTCCCGCGGCATGATGGTCCTCGACAGTCGTACGAAGGTGAAGACGCGCCCAATGTGCACTGTGTGACCACACGCAAATACCGTGCGGGCGGTGACAGCCTGCGGGGGATCATCGAGTCACCGGTTTTTGGCCACAGTGACACGCACACCCTTCTCCAGCTCGCAGACCTCTTGGTGTCGTCGCTGTTGTTTCCCATTGCCTGTCACGCCTACCTCAACGACGTGACCTGGAACGTGCACTGCGACGATGCCTACCAACGTCTGCGGGAGCAGTTCGGAGAACGGCTCACTGCAGTTCCGATACCAGGACCTGGTGGGCAAGTGGCGGGGCGGGATCGTCGTATCGGACCGGCGCACCCGCCAGTCGTCGAGCCTGATGTCCGGACCCGGGAAGGCGGTCTCCACGCCGGCTCCCACCGTTCCAGGGCAGGCAGGAGTGCCACTCCCCGAGCAACCCGAGCCTGAGCCAGACTGGGGCTTGCCCCTGGTCCCGTAGTCAGTAGTGCCGCAAACAGCAGGGCGGCAGCTTCCTTGGCTGCCGCCCTGTGTGCGTAAGGCGTTGCTTACGCCGCCGCCAGCTTCGCCAGCGCCGCGTCAATGCGGGCCAGGGTCCTGTCCTTGCCCAGGACTTCCAGGGACTCGAAGAGCGGCAGGCCGACCGTGCGGCCGGTGACGGCGACGCGGACCGGCGCCTGGGCCTTGCCGAGCTTGAGGCCGTGGGCCTCGCCGGCGGCCAGGACGGCCTCCTTCAGGGACTCGGCCGAGGTCCAGTCCGCCGACTCCAGCTTCTCCCTCGCCGTGCGGAGCAGGGCGTCCGAGCCCTCCTTCATCGCCTTGTTCCAGGACGCCTCGTCGAAGACCGGCTCCGGCAGGAACAGGAAGTCGACGTTGTCCGTGATCTCCGACAACACCTTGAGGCGGGTCTGCGCGTGCGGCGCGATCGCCTGCCACTTCGCCTCGTCGAAGTCCTCCGGCGCCCACGGGGCGAACGGGGCCTGCAGCCACGGCCGGCAGCGCTCCGCGAAGTCCTTCACATCGAGCATCCGGATGTGGTCGGCGTTGATCGCCTCGCACTTCTTCAGGTCGAAGCGGGCCGGGTTGGGGTTGACGTCCCTGATGTCGAAGGCCGCGACCATCTCGTCGATCGTGAAGATGTCCTTGTCGGCCGAGAGCGACCAGCCGAGCAGCGACAAGTAGTTGAGCAGGCCCTCGGGGAGGAAACCGCGCTCGCGGTAGAGGTTCAGCGACGACTGCGGGTCGCGCTTGGAGAGCTTCTTGTTGCCCTCGCCCATCACGTACGGCAGGTGGGCGAACTCCGGAATCCCCTTGGCGATGCCCAGCTCGATCAGCGCCTTGTACAGGGCGATCTGCCGCGGGGTGGAGGAGAGCAGGTCCTCGCCGCGCAGGACGTGGGTGATCTCCATCAGGGCGTCGTCGACCGGGTTCACCAGCGTGTAGAGCGGGGCGCCGTTGGCGCGGACGATGCCGTAGTCCGGCACGTTCTCCGGCGTGAACGTCAGCTCGCCGCGGACCAGGTCCGTGAAGGTGATCGTCTCGTCGGGCATGCGGAAGCGGACGATCGGGGTGCGGCCCTCGGCCTTGTACTGCTCGACCTGCTCGGCGGTGAGGTTGCGGCAGTGGCCGTCGTAGCCGGAGGGCCTGCCGGCGGCGCGGGCGGCCTCGCGGCGGGTGTCCAGCTCCTCCTGCGAGCAGTAGCAGTGGTAGGCGTAGCCGCCGTCGAGGAGCTTCTGCGCGACGTCGCGGTAGATGTCCATGCGCTGCGACTGGCGGTACGGGGCGTGCGGGCCGCCGACCTCGGGGCCCTCGTCCCAGTCGAAGCCGAGCCAGCGCATCGCGTCGAGCAGCTGGTTGTAGGACTCCTCGGAGTCGCGGGCCGCGTCGGTGTCCTCGATGCGGAAGACCAGGGTGCCCTGGTGATGCCGGGCGAACGCCCAGTTGAACAGGGCGGTGCGGACCAGGCCCACATGGGGGTTACCGGTGGGCGACGGGCAGAAACGTACGCGGACGGGTGCGCTAGCCACGCTTGACAACCTTGTTGGTGAGAGTGCCGATGCCTTCGATGGTGACGGCGACCTCGTCGCCGACGTTGAGGGGGCCGACCCCTGCCGGGGTGCCCGTGAGGATCACGTCGCCGGGGAGCAGCGTCATGGCCTCGGAGATGTTCACGATCAGATCCTCGATCGGGTGGATCATCTCGCTCGTGCGGCCAAGCTGGCGCTGCTCGCCGTTGACGGTGAGCTGGATGGTCAGGTCGGCCGCGGCAGCGATGTCCAGATCCGTCTCCACCCAGGGGCCGAGCGGGCAGGAGGTGTCGAAGCCCTTGGCCCTGGCCCACTGCTTCTCGCGCCGCTGGACGTCGCGGGCGGTGATGTCGTTGGCGCAGGTGTAGCCGAGGATCACGTCCTTGACGCGCTCGCGCGGGACCTCGCGGCACATGCGGCCGATGACGACGGCCAGCTCGGCCTCGTGGTGCAGCTCCTGGGAGAAGGACGGGTACTGGATCTCGTCGCCGGAGCCGATCACCGAGGTGGATGGCTTGAAGAAGGCGAACGGGGCGTCGGGCACCGCGTTGCCCAGCTCGCGAGCGTGCTCGGCGTAGTTGCGGCCGAAGGCCACGACCTTGTTGGGGAGCACCGGCGGCAGCAGCCGGACCTTGCTCAGCGGCACCTTCGTACCGGAGAGCTCGAAGTCCGCGAACGGGATGCCCTTGATGATGTCGAGAACGAGCTCGTCCGGCTTGTCACCCTCGACCGCGCCGAAGGCGACGTTCCCGTCGATGGAGAACCTGGCGATGCGCACGGGATCCTTGCGCCCCTTAAGTGAGCTGGCTGGAGTCTGACGCTCCAGGCTAACGCGGCGGGGGCCCCGCACCTCGCGCATGAAGGAGGGGCACCCCATTCGCGGGGTGCCCCTGATCTCCGTATCCGGCCGTCCTGAGCATCCGGCGGCCGGTGTGCGTACTACTCCGCGACGGAGGCCGGAACCGGAGCCTCCATGAGGACGGTGCGCTTGGGGTTGGCGGTCTGCGTGGGGAGAGAGACGGGGTGCTCCGGCTGCTCCGGCGTCTGCAGTGCGTCGGCGTCCTCGAGGTGCGCCAGCGTCGTGCGCCGCGGGTTGGCTATCGTGCGGAACATCATCGTCGTCTTCACGGTTGTACGAGACCTTGTCGTGTACGGGCGCCGGGAGGGTCAAGAACCCCCATGCGGGCGCGGGTTGTCGGATTTGCCATCTCTGTAAAGCGTCAGGCTAAACATGCAATTCCCTGCCGAAGACGAGAAGAGCCTGTGATCGGTATGTGATTTTACTCACGGCTCCGCCCCCAAACCGGTCAATTCCGACTCGCGCCTCACCTCAACGAAACGGACATTGACCCCCTGAAGCCACCATTCCGCTCCTGATCATGGCGACTGGGACACCTCTCATGGCTCACTGGATCGTAGATGTATGTCCGTTATGGGCGAGATCACTTTCCACGTCCTGTGACTTATCGCTCACGGCCTGTCACGGAGGTCACAGCCTGGCCCACGAGCCTTGTTGGAGATCCGGCACTGTGCTGGAATGCCACGGACCGCCGCAGGATCGAGCCGGCGCGCAAGGGGCGCAACGCAGCGCCGAACGGCGGCGAGAAGGGGGAGCCTGCGCCGGTCACTCACGACCACCGAGGGGGCGTGTTCAGGACGCCCTCCACGACGCCGACACCGTCCTTCCGCTCGCGCGGAGGGGCGCCTGGTCCAGAGGTTGCGACGCTAGTGCAGGGACGTTTCAAGAGGGATGGCAGCGCTTCGGCGGAGCCGGAGCCGCACGGCGGGACCGACCGCGGTTCCTCGCCCCAGCACGCCCAGAAGCCGGGCCCGGCCCCGTCCGGCGACGGCGGTGAGCGCCCCGGACGCACCGGACGCGCCGGTGCGTCCGCGTCGCCGAGCCCCGCTCCGGCAGTCAGGCCGCCCAAGGGACTGGGCCCGGTCGGTCCCGGCTCGCGAATAGCCCTGCGCAACTGGCGCATCTCCACGCGTCTGGTGTCGCTGCTCGCGCTCCCCGTGGTCGCCGCGACCTCGCTGGGCGCGCTGCGCATCAGCCAGAACATGGACGACATCCAGCAGCTCGACAACATGAAGCTGCTGACGGACATGACCAAGCAGGCCACCGAGCTGGCCGCCGCGCTCCAGGAGGAGCGCGACCAGTCCGCCGGCCCGCTGGCGCACCCCTCCAGCGCGAGCGACATCACGGTCAAGGGCTATCGGGAGAAGACCGACCGGGCCCGGGACAACTTCATCAACAGCTCCGAGGAGATCGACAGCGCCAGCAAGGACGGCAACCTCCAGGGCGTCCGCGACACACTGGTCGGCCTCGTCACCGAGCTCAACGGCCTCAGCAAGATCCGCAAGAACGCCTACCAGTCCCAGGACAACTCCACCCAGACGGTCGAGGCCTACCACCGGCTCATCACCGAGCTGCTCAGCCTTTCCCAGGACATGGCCGAGGCGACCAGCAACCCGGAGATGATCCAGCGCACGCGCGCCCTTGCGGCCTTCTCCTCCGCCAAGGAGTACGCGTCCATCCAGCGCGCGGTCATCGCGGCCGCGCTGCCCGCCAACAACACCAACGTCGGCAGGCTCTCCGAGAACGACCGGCTGTACGCCGAGTCGGCGCTGGAGAGCCAGACGTCCGAGCTCAGCAGCTTCCGCAACATCTACGGCGACGGCGCCGAGGAGCTCATCAAGCCCATCGACGAGGGCAACCCGACCATCCTGTCGGCGGACACCTACGCCAGGCGCGCCCTCGACTCGAGGGACGGCCTCGCCGGATTGCAGAAGCGCTCGTACCGCGACTGGGTGGACGACAGCTCGACCAAGATCGAGCAGATGAACAAGATCGAGCACACGCTGCTCGAGGACATGGAGCAGAAGGCCCGCCAGCTGCGCAGCGCGACCGAGCGCGACGCGATCATCTCCGGTGCGCTGATCCTGCTCGTCCTCGGCGTGTCGCTGGTCGGCGCCTTCGTCGTGGCCCGCTCCATGATCCGCTCGCTGCGTCGGCTGCAGGAGACCGCGACCAAGGTCGCCCAGGAACGCCTGCCCGAGCTGGTCAAGCAGCTGTCCGAGTCCGACCCGCAGGACGTCGACACCTCTGTCGAGTCGGTCGGTGTGCACTCCCGGGACGAGATCGGCCAGGTGGCCGCGGCCTTCGACGACGTGCACCGCGAGGCGGTCCGCCTCGCCGCCGAGCAGGCCCTGCTGCGGGGCAACGTCAACGCGATGTTCACCAACCTCTCGCGCCGCTCCCAAGGTCTGATCCAGCGCCAGCTGTCTCTGATCTCCGAACTGGAGTCCCGCGAGGCCGACCCGGACCAGCTGTCCTCGCTGTTCAAGCTCGACCACCTGGCGACGCGTATGCGCCGCAACGGTGAAAACCTCCTCGTTCTCGCCGGTGAAGAGCCCGGCCGCCGCTGGACCCGCCCGGTCCCGCTGGTCGACGTGCTCCGCGCCGCCGCGTCCGAGGTGGAGCAGTACGAGCGCATCGAGCTGGCCTCGGTCCCGACCACCGAGGTCGCCGGCCGCGTCGTCAACGACCTCGTCCACCTGCTCGCCGAGCTGCTGGAGAACGCGACCTCCTTCTCCTCGCCGCAGACCAAGGTCAAGGTCACCGGTCACGCGCTGCCGGACGGCCGCGTGCTGATCGAGATCCACGACACCGGTATCGGTCTGTCCCCGGAGGACCTCGCCGCGATCAACGAGCGGCTCGCCTCGCCGCCCACCGTGGACGTGTCGGTCTCCCGCCGCATGGGCCTCTTCGTGGTCGGTCGTCTCTCCCAGCGCCACGGCATCCGCATCCAGCTGCGCCCGTCCGACTCCGGCGGTACGACGGCCCTCGTCATGCTGCCCGTGGACGTCGCCCAGGGCGGCAGGAAGCCGGCTCCGGGCAAGCCCGGTGCCCCCTCCGTCGGCGGTCCGGCGGCCGCGCAGGCCGCCGTCGGTGCGGCCGCGGCTCGACGCGCGAACAACCAGGGCGGCGGCGCCCTCGGCGCGGGTGCGCCCGCGGGCGGTACCGGCCGGCTCGGCGCCGGGGCCGCTGCGCGCGGCCAGGTCGGCGCCGGTCAGGGTCCGCGGGCCGCGCTGCCCGGCGCGGGCGGCCGTCCGGGTGCGCCGGGCGGAGCGCGCGGGCCGCAGGGTCCGGGTGCGCCGCAGCAGGGCCGTCCGGCTCCGGCTGCGGCCGGCGCGGGTACCGGCTTCGGCGGTCAGGCGCCGGGTGCCCCGCAGGGCCTGCAGGCCACCGGCACGGGTGCGCCGCAGGGCTTCGGCGGCGGTGCGCGCGGCCCCGTACCCCCGCAGCGGGCGAACGGCGCCGAGCAGGGCCGGCAGCCGCAGCTGCCGGCGCGCGGCGGTCCGCGTGCGGAGCTGCCGGGCGGCACCTCGCAGTCCCGGACGTCGAGCTGGAACGGCGAGACCGCCCAGAACGCTGCGGACCGCGCCGCGCTCGACGCCCCGCGCGGCCACGACGAGCAGGATCCGGCACAGACCTCCCGGCTGCCGCGGGTCGACGACCGGCAGGGACCGGGCTCCACCACGGAGATGCCGGCGATTCCGCGGGCCGGCGACCGTCAGGGCCCCGGCTCCACGTCCGAGTTCCCCCGCCCGGACTTCGACGCTCCGCGTCCGGGGGCGAGCGGTGCCCAGAACACGGGCCAGTTCGCCGGCCCTGGCGCCAACTCGCCTCAGAACACGGGCCAGTTCGTCCGCTCGGACGTGTTCGGCCCGACCCCGCAGAACAACCCGTCGAACACGGGCCAGTTCGCCGCCCCGCAGGCGTACGACAATGGCTCCACCGGCCAGTTCGCAGCGCCTCAGGCGTACGACAACGGCTCCACGGGCCAGTTCACCACGCCTGGCTACGACGGCAGCTCCACGGGTCGGCACGCCCTGCCGGGCCGTCAGGACCCGTCGTCCACGGGCCAGTTCGAGCGGCCGCAGCCCGGCGGCCGTGGCGCCGACTTCGGTGCCCCGCGCCCGCCGGCCCCGCAGCGTCCGCAGCAGCGTCCCGTCCGTCAGGAGCCCGAGGCCCTTCCGCCGGCCACGGGTCCCGGCGACGGACGGACGCCGCTGTACGACACCCTGGAGACCAACTGGTTCCGCGGTGGCCGGCAGCAGAGCAACGGCTCGGCTCCGGCCTCGCAGCAGCCGCAGGCCTCTCCTGCTCCCCAGCGTCCCGCCGCCACCCCCTGGCGCAGCTCGCCGAACGACGAACTCATCCGGCAGGCCGAGCGCGTACGGCAGCCGGCTGCGGGCGGCGTCACCACCTCCGGCCTGCCGCGCCGGGTGCCTCGGGCGAACCTTGTCCCGGGCACGGCTCAGCAGCAACAGCACCAGAGCGGTCCGCAGGTCTCGCGTGCGCCTGACGACGTACGCGGTCGCCTGACCAATCTCCGTCGGGGCATCGCACAGGGTCGGCAGGCCGGTTCCGGCCAGACCGGCAGCTTCCCGAGACCCACTCACCAGCAGGAGCGTTAGTTGAGCCCGATGAGCCAGGCGGCACAGAACCTCAACTGGTTGATCACCAACTTCGTGGACAACACCCCGGGGGTGTCCCACACCGTTGTGGTGTCCGCGGACGGACTCCTTCTGGCGATGTCCGAAGGCTTCCCGCGCGACCGCGCCGACCAGCTCGCGGCCGTCGCGTCCGGGCTCACCTCACTGACCGCCGGGGCCTCCCGGATCTTCGACGGCGGCAACGTGGCGCAGACGGTCGTGGAGATGGAGCGCGGATTCCTCTTCCTGATGTCCATCTCGGACGGGTCATCCCTGGCGGTTCTGGCCCACCCCGAGTGCGACATCGGCCTCGTCGGCTACGAGATGGCACTGCTCGTCGACCGCGCGGGCGCGGTACTTACGCCCGACCTGCGTGCCGAACTACAGGGCAGTCTGCTCCACTGACCGGCCCCGGTACCACCCACCTCACCAAATCACCGTCCGGCCGCCACAATCCCCCCACCGGCCCCGTCAGACGGCTTGACTGACCAACTTGCTGTCCCGCCCGGAGGATTCATGACCCCGCCTACCGCCTCTCATGATCCGTACGCCGAGCCGTACGGGGACGAGGGCGACCAGCCGCTGGTACGTCCGTATGCGATGACCGGCGGCCGGACCCGGCCGCGCTACCAGCTCGCCATCGAGGCGCTGATCAGCACCACGGCCGACCCGGCAGCGCTGATGGGACTGCTCCCGGAGCACCAGCGGATCTGCCATCTGTGCCGCGAGGTGAAGTCGGTCGCCGAGGTGTCGGCGCTGCTGGCCATGCCGCTGGGCGTGGCCCGGATCCTCGTCGCGGACCTCGCCGAGGCCGGCCTGGTGGCCATCCACCAGCCGGGCGGTGACGAGAACAACGGCGGCGCACCGGACGTGACGCTGCTCGAAAGGGTGCTCAGTGGACTTCGCAAGCTCTGACGGAGGCCGGGCGACCACCTCCGCGAAGATCGTGGTGGCGGGCGGCTTCGGCGTGGGCAAGACCACGTTCGTCGGCGCCGTCTCGGAGATCAACCCGCTGCGCACGGAGGCCGTCATGACGTCTGCTTCGGCGGGCATCGACGACCTCACCCACACCGGGGACAAGACCACCACCACGGTGGCCATGGACTTCGGCCGCATCACCCTCGACCAGGACCTGATCCTGTACCTCTTCGGTACGCCCGGCCAGGACCGCTTCTGGTTCATGTGGGACGACCTGGTGCGCGGCGCCATCGGCGCGGTCGTCCTCGTGGACACCCGCCGCCTCGCCGACTGCTTCCCCGCGGTCGACTACTTCGAGAACAGCGGCCTGCCGTTTGTGATCGCGCTGAACGGCTTCGACGGCCAGCAGCCCTACGCGCCGGAGGAGGTGCGCGAGGCCCTGCAGATCGGCCCCGACACCCCGATCATCACGACGGACGCCCGTCACCGCGCCGACGCGAAGTCCGCCCTGATCACGCTGGTCGAGCACGCACTGATGGCCCGGCTGAGGTAACGCCCGAGACAGGTTTCAGGTGGCACCCAAGTCGGAAGTGCCATACGGCAGTTGTCGTAGATGCTGCACCGGAGCCGAGTGTGTCCTTTGACACGGTCGGCCCCGGTGTTCATAACGTTTCGGCAGAGGAATCGGGTGGTGCGGCCACGCGTAGCGCACATTCGGTGTCGCTGCGCGCACAATCGCCCCGCCTTTTGGCGGGGCTCGCTCTTTATGACCGTTTTATCTGGGGCTTACATCACTCGGAATCAGCGGTTTCCACTGTTTGGAAGAGCGCAGGCTGACGTGCTGGAATGCCTGAACTGCCCAGTAGTCAAAGAAGTACTCAGCAGTACTACGTACTCGATGGCGTACTGGGCTCTGAGAAACTGCGGCACAACGTAGGTGCCGACCGCCGAGAGGTTGTTGGTCGAGTGAGGCGAAGCAAGAACGGCCCCGAGCCGTCGGCCCGGGGCAACTTCACCCCGCCGCCGCGCGGAGCGGCGCCCGCACACGTGCCCGGTTCGGAGCCGCCGGCCGCCCCCGCGCCCAGCGGCGGCCGTTTCTCCCCGCGCAACTGGCGGGTGCCGACCCGGCTCAACGCGATCCTGCTCATACCCGTGCTGGTCGGCCTCGTCATGGGCGGCTTCCAGGTCAAGAGCTCCATCGACACCTGGCAGAACGCCCAGGACGCGGAGAACACCGCGCGCCTGGTGCGGGCCTCCCTGGCCTACGCCGACGCCATCTACACCGAGCGGGACGTCACCGCCGCTCCGCTCCTGGAGGGCAAGGGCCAGAACGACCCGACCGTCACGGCGGCCCGCAAGAAGACGGACGCGGCTGCCGACGCCTTCGACCAGGCGGCGCATAACATGCCGCAAAAGGCCGGCCTGGAGCGCCGTCTGAAGCTGTTCCGCCAGGCGGAGCCGGAGCTGCAGACGCTGCGCGCGGCCGCGTACACCCCCAAGCTCACCGGAGTGCAGACCGAGGAGGGCTACGTCAAGGTCGCCCACCCGCTGATGGAGTTCGCCAACGAACTCGGCCTGGGCACCGGCAACATCACCTCCTACGGCCGTACGGTCTACGCCATCTCGCTCACCAAGGCGGCCCTGTCGCTGGAGCGCTCGATCGGCATGCACATGTTGATCAAGCCGGGCCCCGACGCCCCCAACCTGGCCTCCCAGCGCGTCGCCCTGTCCTCGTACGCCTACCTGGAGGGCATCGCCGTCGAGGAGTACGTCGGCGGTGGCACCCAGGCCGACGCGGACAAGCTCGACGCGCTGAAGAAGGAGATCCAGACCAAGGCCGTGGCGATGGCCCAGCAGGCCAAGGCCAAGGACCCGAACTACGTGCCGCCGCCGTCCGACCCGCAGAAGATGGTCACGGCTCTCGCGACGCTGAAGACCACAGGCCCCACCGAGCGCGAAGCACTCGCCCAGAAGGGCATCACCGCGCAGAACTGGTGGGCGGTCAACACCCTCAAGTTCGACGCCTACCGCAAGATCGAGTCGGACATGGCCAACACGGCGGTGAACGAGGCCGCCGCCATCGCCGATGACGCCAAGCAGTCGACGTTCATCACCGGCGCGGTCGTCGTGGTCGCCCTGCTCGCCGCATTCATCCTGGCCGGCCTGGTGGCCCGCCAGATGAGCCGCTCCATGCGCCAGCTGCGCAACGCCGCCTTCGGCATCGCCGAGCAGCGCCTGCCGATGCTGGTCGACCAGCTCTCCCGCACCGACCCCGGCCGCGTCGACACCAGGGTCGCGCCGATCCCGATCACCTCGACCGACGAGATCGGCGAAGTCGCCCGCGCCTTCGACCAGGTTCACCGCGAAGCCGTCCGGCTCGCCGCCGAACAGGCCCTGCTGCGGGGCAACATCAACGCGATCTTCACCAACCTCTCGCGCCGCAACCAGTCGCTGATCGAGGGCCAGCTGACCCTGATCACCGAACTGGAGAACAACGAGGCCGACCCGGACCAACTGGAGAACCTCTTCAAACTGGACCACCTGGCGACCCGTATGCGCCGCAACGGCGAGAACCTCCTCGTCCTCGCCGGCGAGGAACCCGGCCGCCGCTGGGACCAGCCGGTCCCGCTGGTCGACGTGCTGCGCGCCGCCTCCTCCGAGGTGGAGCAGTACGAGCGCATCGAGCTGTCCGGCGTCCCCGAGGCCGAGATCCACGGCCGCGCGGTGACCGACCTCGTGCACCTGCTCGCCGAGCTGCTGGAGAACGCCACCACGTTCTCCTCGCCGCAGACCAAGGTCCGCGTGACCGCGACCCGCCTGCCCGACGGCCGGATCATGATCGAGATCCACGACAAGGGCATCGGCCTGACCGCCGAGGACTTCGCGGACATCAACCACAAGCTGGCCAACCCGCCGACCGTGGACGTGGCGATCTCGCAGCGCATGGGCCTGTTCGTGGTCGGCCGGCTCGCCGACCGGCACGGCATCCGCGTCCAGCTGCGCCCCTCCGGCGAGCAGGCCGGCACGACCTCGCTGGTCATGCTGCCGGACGCGATCACCCACGGCGGTGGCGGCGAACAGTCCCTGGACCGCGACGAGTTCACGGTCTCGCAGATCATCCCGGAGCAGAACTTCCAGGGCGAGAACTTCAACCAGCAGCCGATGCGTACGGCGGCCGAGCTCGGCTTCGACGACAGCCGCTACGCCGAGGTCCCGGACGACATCCGGGAGCTGGACCCCGTCGGCCGCTCGCTGATGCGCGAGGAGCGCCGTGCCGCCCTGGAGGCCCAGGCGCAGGGCCAGGCGCCCGCCCAGGAGGCCTCCGAGGCGCCCTCGTACGGCGACCGGTTCGACGGGCAGCAGGCCTACGACACCGGCGGGACGGCCTACCAGGAGCAGCCCGCCGCGTACGACCAGCAGACGTCGTACGAGGAGCAGCGGCAGACCGGGTACCAGGAACAGCAGCAGACTGGGTACGACGAGACGTACTTCGCGCCGAACGGCGGCCTGCCGCAGCACGACGCCTACTCGTCGAACGGCGGTTACCCGGAGCCGACGTATGCGGAACCGGTGCAGGAGGAGCACGCGCCGACCCACGCCGCCGCTTCGGAGACGTACTCCGCCTTCCAGGAGCCGTCCTACCAGGACGACTGGCCGCAGCGGGACGGCTACCAGAACGGCTACCCGGACCAGTACGCTCCGGAAGCGGAATCTGCGCAGGCCGGTGACGTGAACGAGGCGGACCGCGTAGGCTTCGACCGTCCGGGACCGGCCCACTCCGCCGTCCACGAGCTGACCGACGCCGGGCTGCCCCGCCGCGGATCCATCGCGAGCGGTTCGAACGGCACCCAGCGCGTGAACCGGGAAGCGCCGGCCCACACCTCGGAGAGCAACGGCGACAGCGACTGGCGTTCGGCGAACGACGAGCGCTGGCAGCAGGCCGCGCAACTCCGGAAGCCCAAGGCGGGCGGGGTGACCTCCTCCGGCCTGCCGAGGCGGGTGCCCAAGGCCAACCTGGTCGAGGGCGCCGCGGAAGCGACCCCGCAGGGCGGCCCACAGGTCTCCCGCGCCCCCGAGGACGTCAGGGGCAGGCTGAGCAACCTGCGCCGGGGCGTCCAGCGGGGACGCAGCGCAGGAAGTGACAAGAACGGCCAGGGCTTCGGTCCTGACAGCACCTACAACCAGGAGCGTTAGTGTGAGCCCGATGAGCCAGGCGGCACAGAACCTGAACTGGTTGATCACCAACTTCGTGGACAACACCCCCGGGGTGTCCCACACCGTGGTGGTCTCCGCCGACGGACTCCTTCTGGCGATGTCCGAAGGCTTTCCCCGCGACCGCGCCGACCAGCTCGCGGCCGTCGCCTCCGGTCTGACCTCACTGACCGCCGGTGCCTCGCGCATCTTCGAGGGCGGCAACGTGAACCAGACGGTTGTGGAGATGGAGCGGGGATTCCTCTTCATCATGTCCATCTCCGACGGTTCGTCGCTCGCGGTGCTTGCACACCCGGAGGCGGACATTGGCCTCATCGGGTACGAGATGGCCCTTCTGGTGGACCGGGCCGGTACGGTCCTGACACCGGATCTGCGTGCGGAGCTTCAGGGAAGCCTTCTCAACTAACAGACGGACGGTGCGTTTTGGCGTCCCGGAGCCGTAAGGTTTCGGGGCGCGGCTTCCACAGGGTTGGGTGCTCAGCACAGTCGGAGGAGGAGAGAAAGTGGCAACACCCCCAGGCGGTTCGCCTTCGGGCAACTGGTCGTACGGCCCTGCCCAGGGCCCGGGCGACGGCTCGATGAACCCGTACGGATTCCCCTCCACCCCGAGCCATCGGCAGCCGTACGCGCCACAGGGCCCCGGCCCGTCGCCGTACGACCAGCCGCCGGCTCCGCGCATCCAGCCGGTGCAGCCGCAGCGACGTACCCCTGAGCCGGCGCCCGCCGGGGCGTCGAACAACCCCCTGGTGCGCCCGTACGCCATGACGGGAGGCCGCACCAGGCCGCGGTACCAGCTCGCCATCGAGGCACTGGTGCACACCACCGCGCAGCCGTACCAGATGCAGGGCCAACTGCCCGAGCATCAGCGGATCTGCAACTTGTGCCGCGAGATCAAGTCGGTGGCCGAGATCTCGGCCCTGCTGACGATCCCTCTCGGCGTGGCCAGGATTCTCGTCGCCGACTTGGCGGAGGCGGGCCTGGTCGCCATCCATCAGCCCGGCGGCGACGAGAACGCCGGTGGCCAGCCAGACGTGACACTGCTCGAAAGGGTGCTCAGTGGACTTCGCAAGCTCTAGCGGCGGTCCTTCCCGCTCCACCACCTCCGCGAAGATCGTGGTGGCGGGCGGCTTCGGCGTGGGCAAGACCACGTTCGTCGGCGCCGTCTCGGAGATCAACCCGCTGCGCACGGAGGCCGTCATGACGTCTGCTTCGGCGGGCATCGACGACCTCACCCACACCGGGGACAAGACCACCACCACGGTGGCCATGGACTTCGGCCGCATCACCCTCGACCAGGACCTGATCCTGTACCTCTTCGGTACGCCCGGCCAGGACCGCTTCTGGTTCATGTGGGACGACCTGGTGCGCGGCGCCATCGGCGCGGTCGTCCTCGTGGACACCCGCCGCCTCGCCGACTGCTTCCCCGCGGTCGACTACTTCGAGAACAGCGGCCTGCCGTTTGTGATCGCGCTGAACGGCTTCGACGGCCAACAGCCGTACACCCCCGACGAGGTGCGGGAAGCCCTCCAGATCGGCCCCGACACCCCGATCATCACGACGGACGCCCGTCACCGCGCGGACGCGAAGTCGGCGCTGATCACCCTGGTGGAACACGCGCTGATGGCGCGCCTGCGCTAGCGGAAACCGCACACGGACTCAGGGGCCCCCTCCGGACGAAGGGGGCCCCTACGTCTGTCCGCGCGACGGCGAACAACCACGACAGCGAAGTCCAGTGGTAACCACGACGGAACCACGACAGCGAAGTCCAGTGGTAACCACGACGGCGAAGTCCAGTGGTGCCGAACTGCCAGGACCCCCTTTGCCCCCTGTGGACCACAGGGTGCCCCCTGTGGACCACAGCGAGGAAAGGAGGAAGGGCCCCTCCAAGCAGAGGGGCCCTTTCGCGGCGTGGGCGAGCGGTCAAGCCGGCGCAGCTCACCCGTGCCAGCTGTGCGGGGCGCGGAAGCCGTTCTCGCGCTCCAGGCGGCGCCAGCCGGCCTTGAGGCGGCCGCGGTGGGACTGGGTCGTGGATGGGCGGGCCGCCGCGCGTGCCAGGAGGATGGCCGTGATGGCGGCGACTTCCTCGGGCTCGGCGTGGCCCTTCTCGACGCGAATGTCAGCGTTGTCCATGGGTGTCAGTCTCCGTGAGAGAGAGGTCCGCGGGATTGCCGCGGTGCGTCCGCTGGGTTACTGCGGGGGGTTGCCGTGCTTGCGGGAGGGCAGGTCGGCGTGCTTGGTGTGCAGCATCGCCAGGGACTTGATCAGCACCTCGCGGGTGTCCGCGGGGTCGATCACGTCGTCCACCAGGCCGCGCTCGGCCGCGTAGTACGGGTGCATCAGCTCGGCCTTGTACTCCTTGACCATCTTCTGCCGCATCGCCTCGGGGTCCTCGGCCTCGGCGATCTGGCGGCGGAAGATGACGTTGGCGGCGCCTTCCGCGCCCATCACGGCGATCTCGTTGGTCGGCCAGGCGTAGGTGAGGTCGGCACCGATGGACTGGCTGTCCATGACGATGTAGGCGCCTCCGTACGCCTTGCGCAGGATCAGCGAGATCCTCGGCACGGTGGCGTTGCAGTAGGCGTAGAGCAGCTTCGCGCCGTGCCGGATGATCCCGCCGTGCTCCTGGTCGACACCGGGGAGGAACCCCGGAACGTCCAGGAAGGTGACGATCGGAACGTTAAAAGCGTCACACATCTGAACAAAGCGTGCAGCTTTTTCACTGGCCTCGATGTCCAGGACGCCGGCCAGCACCTGCGGCTGGTTGGCGATGATGCCGACGACCTGGCCGTCCAGGCGGGCCAGTGCGCAGATGATGTTCCGTGCCCAGCGCTCGTGGATCTCCAGGTACTCGCCGTCGTCGACGATCTCCTCGATGACCTTCGCCATGTCGTAGGGCCGGTTGCCGTCCGCCGGGACCAGGTCCAGCAGGACGTCCGAGCGGCGGTCGGCCGGGTCCGTGCACTCCACCCGGGGCGGGTTCTCCCGGTTGTTCTGCGGGAGGAGGGAGAGGAGATAGCGGACCTCGGCGATGCAGGTCTCCTCGTCGTCGTAGGCGAAGTGGCACACGCCGGAGGTCTCGGCGTGCACGTCGGCGCCGCCCAGGCCGTTCTGGGTGATCTCCTCGCCGGTGACCGCCTTGACCACGTCCGGGCCGGTGATGAACATCTGCGAGGTCTCGCGGACCATGAAGACGAAGTCCGTCAGGGCGGGGCTGTAGGCCGCGCCGCCCGCGCACGGGCCCAGCATGACGCTGATCTGCGGGATGACCCCGCTCGCCTTGGTGTTGCGCTGGAAGATGCCGCCGTAGCCGGCCAGCGCGGAGACGCCCTCCTGGATACGGGCGCCGGCGCCGTCGTTCAGGGAGACCAGCGGGGCCCCGGCCGCGATGGCCATGTCCATGATCTTGTGGATCTTCGTGGCGTGGGCCTCGCCCAGCGCGCCGCCGAAGATGCGGAAGTCATGGGCATAGACGAAGACCGTGCGGCCCTCCACCGTGCCCCAGCCGGTGATGACACCGTCGGTGTACGGCTTCTTGGCCTCCAGACCGAACCCGGTCGCCCGGTGCCGGCGCAGCTGCTCGACCTCCCGGAAGGAACCGGGGTCCAGGAGCAGCTCGATCCGCTCCCGGGCGGTCAGCTTGCCCTTGGCGTGCTGCGCCACGGTCGCCTTCTCGCTGGGACCCGCCACAGCCCGCGCACGGATCTCGTGCAGCTCGGCCACCCGCCCGCGCGCGTCCGTCGGCTCGGCGGCCGGCTCACCCGTCGTCTCTTCCAAAACGGTCATGTAGTGACCTTACGAAGACACCAAGGAAAGCGAGCCGTCGACTCCGTACAGTCTCCGGCCCGTTTTCCTGGTACCCCTGAACAGAACCGGGGCGGCTTGCAGCCTTTCCGACTGCTCAGAGGGCTTCGGTCTTGTAGGGGTCGCACAAAGTCAGGGGGCGAGAGTCACCTCGCATTCGTGCGTCGCACATGCCATCCCTGGAGTGACACGCAGACCCAGACGGCGGCCTGCCGACAGCACCTCGACGGAGTCGTCCGCCCGCAGCACCCGGCGTACCGGTCGGTCCCAGGTGATCTCCAGCGGCACGCCGGTGCGCGGCGGCTCGCTCACGCAGAGCGTAGCCGTCCGCCCCCGACGGCGGATCAGCAGGCTCGCACCGGCCGAGGCGGCCAGGCGGCCCACCGTACCGGCCCGCCAGAAAGTGGCCGCGAGCAGGCCGAGCGAGGGCACGGCCACCGCCTGGCGGCCGGCGTCGTTGGCCTGCACCGACATCCAGTGGCGGTCGGCGGCGCGGGCGGCGACCGCACGGCGGGAGGCGCCGGGCATCAGGACGTAGACGTACGTGGCGTCCGTCGGATCCGTGCCGTGATCCAGCCAGAGAGTCTGCCAGCGCCGGGTGCGCCGCTCCGTCGTACTCGTGGTGTTGATGTCGGACCAGGCACCGGTGCGGTCCTCTCGCAGGGCCTTCAGGTCCCCGCCGGGAACGACCCAGCCGCCGTGGCCCTCCAGGTGTGCCCAGCCGTGGCCCCGTACGAAGGCCGGCGTGCCGTTCTCCCCCAGGTTGCGGTTGTCGACGACCGTCTCGACCGGCACCCCGTCGGCGCAGGTGATCCCGGCACCCAGGCAGATCACGGCGTCGTCCGCGCAGAACCACGACTTGCGGGCCTCCAGGGTGGAGTCGAGCCCCTTGAGGTGCTGCCCGATCGCCGCGTACTCGCCGTCCGTCGTGCCGCCCACCCACCGCACGTCCGGCTTGGCCTGCCCCCACTCGCCGCCCGCCCGGTCGGCGAGCCGCCGGGTGGAGACCGTGGTGCCGGGCAGCCGGTACCAGTCCACGGTCGGCCAGAACCAGTCGGTGTACTGGTCGGTCGGCTCACCGGCGGGCCACCACAGGACCATGCCCGCTCCCGTGTGCCAGCCGCGCGGGTTCTCGCCGTTGCCGCACTCGTAGTAGGCGATGCGGTCGCTCGCCATGGAGATGTTCACGGTGAAGCCGGGACGGCGGTGGACGGCGCGGTCCATGGCCGCGAAGAGGTGGTGGCCGACGGGTTCCGGAGCGGCGGGCACGCCGGAGTCGGCGACCGCGTGCAGCCGGGCCAGGTCCGCGACGCCGAACTGAGGCGCCGTCAGAATCGGCGTCACGGTGTCCCGTTCGATCCAGCCCTTGATGCGCGCGTACCAGCGGTCGCGCTCGGCCGGGCTCGCACCGCCCGCGAGCAGCGCGATCGCCGCGATCAGCCCCTGTCCGTGGAAGTGGTCGCTGCGCATCACGTGCCGGTCGTCGCTCTTGAGGTAACCCCGGCTGATGGCACGGCCGTTGACACTGTCCATCACCAGCCCGTCGTGGATGAGCGGGGCGTAGGCGTGCTCGACGCTGTCGAGGACGATCTGCCGGTTCGGATCGGCCACCTCCCACTGGGACCCGGCGAGGAGCGCGAAGAGGCGGCCGAGCCCGTCCAGCATGACCTGGCCGTACGTGCCCGAGTAGGCGACCCAGGTGTGCTGGACGAACGAGCCGTCGGCGTAGAGCCCGTCGCCCTTCGTGACGTACGGGAAGACCGGCGACAGCGCGTCCCGGGCGAGGGAGACCTTGGCGCCGTCCCGGCCGAGGATGCCGCGCAGCGCCACGGAACGGCACAGGTCGACCCGGTTGGCGTCGGTGGAGGTGCCGGAGTAGTCGTGCAGCATCGTGTCGGGGATGAAGTGGTCGACGGCCGCGCAGGCCGCGCTGATCCGCGCGTCGGTGAGGCGGTCGTGGAGGGCGGCCGTGATGTCCATCAGCAGGCGGGGGCTGCCGATCTGCCACTCCCACCAGTTGCCGTAGCGGGTGGTGGAGGGGTTGTAGACGGTGGCGGAGAGGTGGTCGAGGCCGCGGAGGACGTCCGCGAGGAGACCGGGATCGCCCGTCGCACCGGTCCCCCGCTGGGCGTACGCCTGGGTCATCGTCCACAGCCGGCTGTAGCTCTGGGTGATGCCGGACGGCGGGTCGAAGGGGTGGCCGGGCCAGAGGGAGACGGCGGTCGGGGCCATGGTGTCCTGGAAGCCGCGGGCCAGCTGCGCGGTCTCGGTGAGCCGGGAGGCGTAGGGCTCGGCCGCCGGGTCGTAGCCGGTGCCGAGGATGATGTCGAGCCAGCGGCGGCGGAGGGCATCGTAGGGGTCGTCGGGGGTGTCGGCGGGGGCGTCGGTGGGGGTGTCGGGGGTGTCGGCGGGGGTGTCGTTGGCGGCGCGGGACGAGGGTGCGCCGGTGACGGCCGCGGAGAGCACGGCGGCCGCGAGCAGGAAGGCGCGGCGGGTCTGCTGATGCTTCGTCATGAACACTGGCTATCGACACGACCGGGGCCGGTCAACGACTCCGGACCGTCCGGGCGGCGGCTGTCGGACAACCGCCGCCCGGACGTCCACGTCGCGTGCGGCTGCCGGTCAGCAGCCGCCGCAGTTGTAGTACAGGACGTCCCAGTGGTTGCCCTCGTCGGCGTAGATGTTGCCGGAGCCGGACTGGTACTGCGGGGCGCCGTCGCCGCGCAGGCCGATGTAGGTGAAGTTGTTCTTGATGTAGCTCGTGATGCAGGTGTTCTTGCCGTAGTCGAGCTTGTAGCCGTTCCAGTGGGAGTAGGTGCCGGAGGCGTGGCCGGTCTCGGTACCGCCGGTGATGTTGAGCGCGCAGCCGCTGGCGCCCTTGAGGGTCTGGGCTCCTTGGGCGGTGGCGAGGTTGAGCTGCTCGAAGGACGTGCAGGTGGGGTTGTTGCGGTCGGAGCAGTTGCCTGAGGAGGACCAGGTGATACCGACGTTGCGGAACATCTGGGTCGCGGTGGCGTGGCTGATCTTGGTGACGGCGAAGGCGTCGGTGGCAGTGCCGACGACGGCGACGCCGGGGGCGACGACGAGGGCGAGGGCGGTCAGGACCGAGCGGACCTTCATGACCTTCGTGACCTTCATGGGAACCCTTCCTGCGGATGGCCGTGCTTCCTGTGTGGCGGCTGTGCAGGTGGTGCAGTGGTGCAGGGAGATGGTGCCCGAGATCTACGCGCGTCCGCCAGAGGGCGGAGGGAGGGTGACCGTAGGTAATCCCGAAAACACGCAGCGGTGATGTTGAAACCTGAACAGAATAGGTCTACCGTCGTGAGCGTTGAGCTCGTTGAATGTTCAACATACTGAGCCTTCTGGCTTCGCGCTGAGCCGCCACCCGTCCCCAAGGAGAATTTCATGGGCATCTTCGGCCGCAAGACCGTCACCGACACCGCCGAGACCCCCGCCGCCGTGAACCCGGAGCCGGCCTCGCTGACCGGCGACTACACGATCGACCCGGCCCACTCCACGCTCGGCTTCGTCGCGCGGCACGCCATGGTCACGAACGTCAAGGGCAAGTTCAACGACTTCACCGGCACCCTGCACCTTGACGGTGGCGACCCGTCCCGGTCGACCGCCTCCATCGACGTCAAGATGGACAGCATCGACACCGGTTCGGCCGACCGCGACGGACACCTGAAGAGCTCCGACTTCTTCAAGACCGACGAGCACCCGACCATGACCTTCCGCTCCACCAAGGCGGAGGCCCTGGGCGGCGACCACTACCGCATCACCGGCGACCTGACCATCCTCGGCGTCACCAAGCCACTCACCATCGACCTCGAGTTCAACGGCGCCGCCAAGGACCCCTTCGGCAACGAGCGCGTCGGCTTCGAGGGCAAGGCCGAGATCCTGCGCTCCGAGTGGGGCCTGACCTGGAACGCGGCGCTGGAGACGGGCGGTGTCCTGGTCTCCGACAAGATCAAGCTGAACTTCGACATCTCGGCGATCAAGAACGCCTGAGCCTCCGGCCGCACCACCGGCGATCTCCGCCGAGCCCACACCCCTGAGCGCGCCCGCCCTCCACTCCCCCGTGACCAGGCGGGACCGGGAGGGCGGGCGCTCGGCGTCAGCACGTGGGGCGAGGGTGGGGCCGTCAGTGCGAGGGCGGGGGCGGGGGCACCGTGGGCTGAGTTCCAGCGCCGCGGCCAGGTCCTCCGGCACGGTGGCCTCCTTCTGCGACGCGTACGCCGCGGCCCACCGCCCAGGGTGCCCCCGCACGCGCCGGCGAAGCACTCGAGGGCCGATCGCGACGCCTGGCCGGCCGGGGCGCTCACATCCCTGAGCGAGACGGAGCGCGGGGTGCTGCACCTGGCGGCCGCACTGTTGGAGCGGCTCGCGGACGCCGACGTACCGCCGCGCCTCCACCCCCGCCCCAGCACCCGGCGGGCAGCTGAGCCCCTACCTCAGAACCCTCCGCCTCCGCCGAAGTCCCCTCCCCCGCCGAAGTCCCCTCCTCCGCCGCCGTCACCGAAGCCGCCGAAGTCGCCGGGGTCGAAGTCCGCGCCGGAAACGTCGCCGCCGTCGTAGCCGCCGGCGCCGAAGTCGCCGTAGCCGGTGCCGTAGTCGGCCCCGTAGGTCGGGGTGGACATCATGCTGCCGAGCAGGGTGCCGACCAGCAGGCCGGGCAGGATGCCGCCGCCGAAGTAGCCGCCCGCCCAGGGGCCGTAGGCCGGTCCGGCGTCCCAGTAGGGGCGGCGGCCGTAGTCGGTGTCGACCTCGCGGATCTCCGGTTCGCGGCCGTCGGCGAGGCGGGCCTGGTCGGCGGCGCAGACCGGGACCTGGCGGGGTGCTCCGCCCGGCGGCGTCCAGGTGGCGTCGGCGACCGAGGGGCCGTGGCGCGGGTCGAAGAAGCAGGGTGGGCGGCGTTCGGGGAGCGGGCGGCCCTCGCGGCGGGCGGCGAGCTGGGCGAGCGAGAAGCGGCCGTCCTCCAGGGCCTGGGTGACGGCGCGCACGTCCTCCGGTTTACGGGCCTCGGCCATGTACTGCTTTGCCTGCTCGTACGCGTTCAGCGCCCGTTCGTAGTCCGCGCGTATGGCGTCGTCCGCGCCCGCCTCCGCCGGATGGAAGTCGAGGCGGTCCAGCTCCTCGCCGAAGGCGGTGATGTCCTCGTCGACGACGACCCGCAGCTTCTCCAGCGCGGCCCGCTGTTCCGCCTCCCTGCGGTGCTGGTTGCGCCGGACCAGCGCGTACGCGCCGGCGCCGCCCGCCACGAGGACCACGCCGGCGGTGATCAGCGCGGTGGTCGGCACTCCGCCGCCGTGGTCGGAGGTGCCCCAGGTCGAGGGGGCCGAGCCGCCCATGTTGGTGAGGGCCCGCTGGGTGAAGTCGGTGAGCTGGGTCTTGGCGTCCTCGCCCTGGACGCTGGTGACGAGGTTCTGCACGGCGGTGCGCGGCAGGACCGAGGCGTCGGCGCGGGCGTCGAAGCGGTCGCCGAGGCGGATGGCGTACAGGCCGGTGATGCCGGTGGCGGTGCGCAGGTCGGTGAAGAGGTTCTGTGTCGGGTAGCCGGCGGGCAGGACGGCGACGAAGAGGGGCTTGTCCGCGTCCTTGATCTGCTTGGCCAGGGTATCGGCGTCGGCGGACGACAGCTGGGCGGAGGCGGCCGGGTCGACGTAGACGGGGTTCTTGCGGAGCGCTTCGGCGACCGCCGAGACGCCGGTGGCCGCGCCGGCAGGCGGGGCGCCGGTCGCCAGGACGGCCAGGACGGCGACCGCGAGCGCGACCAGCAGCCGGGGGAGGGCTCGAGTCAGGACGACGGCCTTCATGGTTCGAAGCTACCCGAAGGATCCCAAAAGCGGTCATTTATGCCCGTGGGAGGCGCACCCCGTGGGAGGCGCACGCCGGGGGGTGCGCCCCCCACCGGCTCCTCAGGCCGCCGCCCGGTAGGCCGCCGTCAGCTGTGCCACGGCCGCCCCGTACCGTCCGGTCAGCAGCAGGTGGTCCGCGTCGGCGAAGGGTTTCGCCACCGCGGCGGTGATGTTCTGGCCCACCTTCCGCTGGACGATCAGACGCGCCTTGGCGACGAGCGCGCGCCCCGCCTCGCCGGCATGGGCCTTCTCGGCCAGGGTGGCCGCGATCCCGAGGGCCTTGAGCGTCGCCGCGCCGCCCGTCGGCACCTTCGTCAGGGTCGTCAGGCCCCAGCCGTACGGGAACTGCGGGTCGTACGAGGTGTCCCCGACGTTGATCGGCAGCTGCGCCTGCGACTTCGGCCAGGTCACGGGGAGCTGTCCGGTGAAGGGCCGCCTGCCGTAGAGCACGTCGGCCACGCCGTCGCCCTCCGTCCCCGGCAGCCAGGAGGCGACGAGGGCGTCGATCTCGCCGAGCCGGTCGCCGATCAGCTGCGGACGCCCGGAGACGATCAGCACCGCGCACTTCATGGCCGCGCACACCTTGTCCACGGCGGCCTTGTCGGCGGCCGACAGCTGGAGGTCGTGGCCGTTGCCGACGTCGCCGACGCCCTCGGCGTACGGGGTTTCGCCGACGACGACCACGCCGACGTCGTAGCCGTTCAGCGGCGCCGAGGCGTCCTTGGAGTAGGTGACGTCTCCCCCGGCCGTGCGCATCGCCTGCAGGATGGTGGTGCCCTGGGTGTGGGTGCCGGACGCGCCCTGCCAGGTGACGGTCCAGCCGCCGGTCTGGTTGCCGAGGTCGTCGGCGTTGGACCCGGCGACGTACACCTTCTGGCTCTTCTTCAGCGGCAGGACGCCGCCCGTGTTCTTCAGCAGCACCTGCGACTCGGCGGCCGCCTGCCGGGCGACGGCCCGGTGCGCGGCGGAGCCGATCTGCGCGGCGCCGCTGGTGTCGGCGTACGGATGCTCGAAGAGCCCCAGCTTGAACTTCTGGGTGAGGATGCGCGCGACGGCGTCGTCGATCCGCCGCTCGCTGATGCGACCGGACTTCACCTCGTCGATCAGCGTCGAGCGGAAGTCCTTGTAGGCGTACGGGACCATGATCATGTCGAGGCCCGCATTGACCGACGTACGGACGTCGGACCCGTAGTCGCCGGGGATCTGGTCGATGGCCGCCCAGTCGCTGATGACGAAGCCGTCGAAGCCCATGCGGTCCTTGAGCACGCCGTTGATCATGTCGGCGCGGGCGTGCATCTTCACCGGTCCCTTGCCGTCGCCGAGGATGTCGAGCGAGGAGTACGACGGCATGACCGAGCCGATGCCCCGGTCGACGGCGGTCCGGTACGGCGCCAGGTGGATGGCCTCGAGCTGCTGCCGGGTGACCTTGGTGACGCCCTGGTCGATGGTGTACGTCCCGGTGGTGGACGAGCCGTACCCGGTGCCGCCGTCGCCGACGAAGTGCTTGGCGGTGGCGAGGACCTTGTCGTCGCGGCTCAGGTCCCTGCCGTCGGCACGGCCCTGGAGACCCTGGATGATCGTCTCCATGGACTGGACGAGGGCCGGGTCCTCGCCGAAGGACTCGTAGGAGCGGCCCCAGCGTTCGTCGCGGGTCACGCACAGGCAGGGCGCGAAGTCCCAGGGGACTCCGGTGGCGCGGACCTCGCTCGCCGTCACCGCGCCCGTCTTCTCGGCGAGTTGGGGGTCGCGGGCGGCGCCGATGCCGATGTTGTGCGGCATGATCGTCGATCCGACCAGGTTGTTGTGGCCGTGCACCGCGTCCACGCCGTAGATCAGCGGGATCTGGAAGCGGGTGGCCTGGGCCCGCAGCTGGAAGGCGTCGATCATCTTCGCCCAGGCCTCGGGGGTGTTGGGCGTCGGGGTGGAGCCGCCGCCGGAGAGGAGCGAGCCGAGGGCGTAGGTGGCGATGTCGCCCTGGTCGGTGAGGGCGGCCCGCTCTGCCTGGGTCATCTGGCCGGCCTTCTCCTCCAGCGACATGCGGGACAGCAGGTCCGCGACGCGATTCTGCACCGGCAACCTGCTGTCCAGGTACGGCAGTCCGTGCGCGTCGACGACGACCTGCGGGGTCTCGGTGGGGGCCTTGGCGCCGGTGACCGTGAGCTTGAGCGGGATCGTCTCGGCGGGCTCGGCGGACCTGTCCTTGAGGGTGGGGACCTGGATGGTGCGGGAGGTGCCGGAGGCGGTGCCCGCGGGGAAGGTGAGGGTGCCGGAGACCGGGGTGTAGTCCTTGCCGGGCTCCGCGGTGCCGCCCATGGTCTCGTAGGTGACGGACACCGGCTCGTCGATGGGGGCGGAGCCGGTGGTGGCGACGGTGACCTTGACGGTGGCCGTACCACCCTCCTTGACCGGGTGGACGGCGGAGTCTGTGGTGACGGACGCCCGCAGCGACTGGTCGGCCTTGCCGTACAACTCCACGTCGTCCATGGCGAACCGACCCTTGACGCTCGCCGGGAGCGTGACGGCGTATCCCCACATCTGCGTCAGGCCGAGGACGTGGTCGATGCCGCCGACGGGCTGGTAGTCCGTGCGGTAGGTGAAGTCGGTGAAGGGGATCTCGAGCTGTTTCCAGCCGGTGAAGTCGTCGGTGAAGGAGGTCGTCCACAGCTCGGAGGCCTCGCCGTTCGCGCCGCCGTCCTTGATCTCGAAGGCGATCTTCTTTCCGTTGTCCTGGCCGTCCCACCAGAAGCGGATGCCCTTGTGGGCGGACCAGTCGTGAGCCGGCTGGTCCGCGGCGAAGTCGTGGGTGAAACCGCCGTAGCCGCTGATGTCGTAGGTGCCGGCGAGGACCTTGGCGCCCTCGGGGGCGTCGGCGCGGTCGGCCAGTTGGAGGGCCGGCGGGTCGTCGCTGTCGCCGCCCCAGGTGAAGATGCCCTCGGCGGGCTGGCCGGCGAAGGGCACCTCGCCCTCGAAGCGGTCGACCGGGATGGGGGCGGGGTCGTCGGTGCCGGACGCCGGCGCGGCCGTGGTGAGTGGGAGCAGGGCGGTGAGGAGTGCGGCGGAGGCGAGCAGGGCGGTTCTTCGCATGGACCTTCCCTCGGCTCTCATGATTCACTCATGACTTAGATCACGCCGTGAGTTAACTAGCGGCCCGGAGACCCGTCAAGACTTCACGTCAGAACCGGTACTCACCCAACTCACAGCCGGACCAAGGCCCTTGTTCCTTCAGATTCTGAACCCGCGCCCCCTTGACGCGTATACGAAGCCGTCATTTACTCACGCCTCGCACGCCCCCATCCCCCACCTCCAGAAGGGCGGCGCTCCATGAAGAGATCCACCCGGGCCCTCCGGCTGCTGCTCGCCGGACTGCTCACCACCGCCGGATTCGCGGCGGCCACGCCCGCGCACGCGGCCGGCGAACAGGTCACGGCCTGGCTGACCACGACCGACGACTCCGGCGGGCGGCACGTGATCCGCGGCCTCGAGCCCCAGACACTGTTCGCCTTCCAGTCCGGCACCGGAGGCGGCGGCGAGAACATCACCGTCGACGAGAACACCCGCTACCAGACCTTCACCGGCGGCGGCGCGTCCTTCACGGACACCGCGGCGTGGCTGATGAACAGCAGCGGAGCGCTGTCGCAGGCGACGCGGGACGCGACGATGCGGAAGCTGTTCTCGCCGACGGACGGGATCGGGCTGTCGTTCCTGCGCAACCCGATGGGCGCCTCGGACCTGGCGCGGTTCGGGTACACGTACGACGACGTGCCGGCCGGGCAGACCGACCCGTCGCTGTCCAAGTTCTCGATCGCGCACGACCTGGCGGACGTGGTACCGCTGACGAAGCAGGCGCTCCAGCTGAACCCGCAGCTGACGGTGATGGCCACGCCGTGGACGGCGCCGGCCTGGATGAAGGACAGCGGGCAGCTGAACGGGGGCTGGCTGAAGGCGGAGGACTACGGGGCGTACGCGTCCTACTTCGTGAAGTACCTCCAGGCCTACCGGGACCAGGGCGTCCCCGTGTCGTACGTGACGGCGCAGAACGAGCCGACGTGCTGTTCGGGGTATCCGTCGATGAGCTGGAACGCGGACGGGATGGCCTACTTCACCAAGAACGAGCTGCTGCCGAAGCTGCAGGCGGCGGGGCTTACGACGAAGGTGGTGGCGCACGACTGGAACTGGGACACCTACGACTCCTACGCCGCGCAGACGGTGGACGACGCGGCGATCCGCTCCCACCCGAACTTCGGGGGGATCGCCTGGCACGGCTACGGCGGTGACGTCACCAAGCAGACGACCGTGCACAACCAGTACCCGCAGCTGGACGCGTTCGGCACCGAGCACTCGGGCGGGACGTGGATCGCCAACCAGCAGCGCGAGGACATGCTCAACATCGTCGACTACACCCGGAACTGGGCGAAGTCGGTGACCAAGTGGTCGCTGGCGGTGGACCAGGACATGGGACCGCACAACGGAGGGTGCGGGACCTGCACCGGGCTGATCACCGTGCACAACGGGGACGGGCGGTCCGGGCAGGTCGACTACACCGTCGAGTACTACACGATGGGGCACCTGACGAAGTTCGTGCGGCCGGGGGCGCAGCGGATCGCGTCGACGGCGAGCTCGTCCGTGCCGAACGTGGCGTGGCGGAACCCGGACGGCAGCAAGGCGCTGATCGCGTACAACGACTCGACGAGCGCGAAGACGGTCACGATCAACTGGGGGTCGCAGCACGCGACGTACTCACTGCCGGGCAGGACGTCGGCGACGTTCACGTGGTCGGGGACGCAGTCCGGCGGCGGCAGCCAGTCGGGGTCGTTCGTCGGGCTCGCGGGCAAGTGCCTCGACGTGGTGGGCGGTTCGAGCGCGAACGGCACCGCGGTACAGCTCTACGACTGCAACGGATCGTCCGCCCAGCGCTGGACCGTGCAGGCCGACGGCTCGGTCCAGTCGCTGGGCAAGTGCCTCGACGTGACCTCGGGGTCCACGGCCGACGGCGCGAAGGTCCAGCTGTACGACTGCAACGGCACCGGAGCCCAGCAGTGGTCGTACAACGCGTCGACGCACGACGTGGTGAACACCGCCGCGAACAAGTGCCTCGACGTGACGGACAACTCGTCGGCCAACGGCGCCCGGGCACAGATCTGGAGTTGCACGGGCGCCGCAAACCAGAAGTGGACGCTCCAGTGACGCCGGACTACTCGGCCGGCTCCACGCCCGCCCGCAGCAGCCCGTACGTGTACGCGTCCTCCAGCGCCTGCCACGACGCCGCGATGACGTTCTCCGCGACGCCCACGGTGGACCACTCGCCCTCGCCGTCCGACGTGGAGATCAGGACCCTCGTCGTGGACTGGGTGCCGTGCTTGCCCTCGAGGATGCGGACCTTGTAGTCGACCAGCTCGAGCTTGGCGAGCTGGGGGTAGATCTTCTCCAGGGCCACGCGCAGGGCCCGGTCGAGGGCGTTGACCGGGCCATTGCCCTCTGCCGTGGCGACGATGCGCTCGCTCTTGGCCCAGAGCTTGACCGTGGCCTCGTTGGCGTGGGTGCCGTCCGGGCGGTCCTCGACGATCGCCCGCCAGGACTCCACCTGGAAGTACTTCAGCGGCTTGCCTTCGGCCTCCGCGCGCAGCAGCAGCTCGAAGCTCGCGTCCGCCGCCTCGTACGTGTAGCCCTTGAGCTCGCGCTCCTTCACACGCTCGACCACCCGGCCGACCAGCTCGCGATCGCCGCCGAGGTCGATGCCGAGTTCCTTGCCCTTGAGCTCCACCGACGCCCGGCCCGCCATGTCGGAGACCAGCATGCGCATGGTGTTGCCGACCTGCTCGGGGTCGATGTGCTGGTACAGGTCCGGGTCGACCTTGATCGCGGAGGCATGCAGGCCCGCCTTGTGGGCGAAGGCCGAGACTCCCACGTACGGCTGATGCGTCGAGGGCGTCAGGTTGACGACCTCCGCGATCGCGTGCGAGATCCTCGTCATCTCGCGGAGGTGGCCCTCGGGCAGCACCTTCTTGCCGTACTTCAGTTCCAGCGCCGCCACCACCGGGAACAGGTTGGCGTTGCCGACCCGCTCGCCGTAGCCGTTCGCCGTGCACTGCACGTGCGTCGCGCCCGCGTCGACCGCGGCCAGCGTGTTGGCGACCGCGCAGCCGGTGTCGTCCTGGGCGTGGATGCCGAGGCGGGCGCCCGTGTCCGCCAGGACCGTGGAGACGACGGCCTGGACCTGGGCGGGGAGCATGCCGCCGTTGGTGTCGCAGAGGACCACGACGTCCGCGCCCGCCTCCGAGGCCGCCCGGACGACCGCCTTCGCGTACTCCGGGTTGGCGCGGTAGCCGTCGAAGAAGTGCTCGCAGTCGACGAAGACCCGTCGGCCCTGGGCACGGAGGTGGGAGACCGTGTCCCGCACCATCTCCAGGTTCTCGTCGAGCGTGGTGCGCAGCGCCAGCTCCACGTGCCGGTCGTGCGACTTCGCCACCAGCGTGATCACTTCGGCGCCCGAGTCCAGCAGCGCCTTGACCTGCGGGTCGTCCGCCGCCTTCCCGCCCGCCCGCCGGGTGGCGCCGAAGGCCACCAGCTGGGCGTGCTTGAAGTCGATCTCCTCCCGGGCGCGGGCGAAGAACTCCGTGTCCCGCGGGTTGGCGCCGGGCCAACCGCCCTCGATGAAGCCCACGCCGAAGTCGTCCAGGTGCCGAGCAATCGCCAGCTTGTCGGCGACGGTGAGGTTGATGCCCTCGCGCTGGGCGCCGTCACGCAGGGTGGTGTCGAAGACGTGGAACGAATCGTCCAGCTGGCTGCTTGCGGTCATGGTCTCAGGGCTCCTGTTTTGGATCTCGGTCTTACCGGAATGACCGGCTCCACCGTCCCCCCAATACTCCCTCGCGCTGCGCTCCCGGCTGATGGTGGGCCAGGAAAACGAAAAACCTCTCGCGGGTGCGAGAGGTCTGCGCGCGGGTCGAGGACGACGATGGCCACCCGTACCTGGTCGTACGTGGCGGTCACTGCGGACCGGCGCGCCTGCTGCCAATAATCATGGCGAACGAGAGCACGGGGGCAGTTTGGCACAGTTCCGCCCCCGGCTCACCGCCGTCTCAGGATGCGGGCGTCAGCCGAGACGCCTCCGTCGCCTTCATCCGCGTCAGGTCCAGGTCCTTCGTCTCCCGCATCGTGATGTACACCACCAGCGACACGGCCGCGCAGGCCGCCACGTACCAGAAGAAGCCGGACTCCATCCCCGCGTTCTTGAACCACAGCGCCACGTACTCCGCCGTGCCGCCGAACAGCGCGTTGGCCAGGGCGTACGGGAGGGCCACGCCGAGCGCGCGCACGCCCGTCGGGAACAGCTCCGCCTTCACGCACGCGTTGATCGACGTGTAGCCCGTGACCACGACCAGCGCCAGCAGGGACAGGCCCAGGGCCGGCCAGAAGCTTGCCGCGTCCTTGAGCATGGTCATGATCGGCACGGTCAGGAACGTCGAGCCGACCGCGAAGGTGATCAGCAGCGGCCGGCGGCCGATCCGGTCGGACAGGCGGCCGGCGAGCGGCTGGAGGCAGGCGAAGACGATCAGTGCGGTGAAGGAGACGAGGGTCGCGGTCTGCTTCGGCAGGCCGGCGGAGTTCGACAGGTACTTCGTGAGGTACGTGGTGTACGTGTAGTACGCGACCGTGCCGCCCGTGGTCAGGGCCATCACCAGGAACGCCTCCCGCTTGTGCCGCCACAGCGCGCGCAGCGTGCCGCGCTCCTCGCCGCCGGTCTCGTCGGCCTCGTACACCTCCGTCTCCAGCATGCTGCGCCGCAGGTAGAAGACCACCGTAGCGCCGAGCGCGCCGACGACGAACGGGATGCGCCAGCCGTAGCTGTGCAGCGCGTCGTCCGACATCGTGCGCTGCAGGACGATCTGGAGGCCGAGGCCGACGATCTGGCCGGCGGTCATGGACACGTACTGGAAGCTGGAGGCGAAGCCGCGCCGCCGCGGGTCGGACGCCTCGGTGAGGTAGGTGGCGCTGGCCGCGTACTCACCGCCCACCGACAGGCCCTGCAGCAGGCGGGCGACGAGCAGCACGAGCGCGCCGCCGTACCCGGCGACCGCGTACGTCGGCGCGACCGCGATGAGGATCGCGGAGGCGGACATCAACGTCACCGTGAGGGTCAGCGCCGCCTTGCGGCCCCTGCGGTCGCCGACCCGGCCGAGCAGCCAGCCGCCGACCGGGCGCATGAAGAAGCCGACCGCGAAAATGCCCGCGGTGTTCATGAGCTGAGCTGTCGGGTTCCCGTCCGGAAAGAAGGCCCCGGCGAAGTACGTGGCGAAGCTGGCGTAGACGAACCAGTCGTACCACTCCACCATGTTGCCGGCCGAGCCGATCCAGATCCTCTTCCAATGCTGTCGTCCCATGAGCCGTAACTGCCCCGGCGGGACCACGAGGATTCACCGCGATGGGCCGTTCGGCGATGTCACTTCAAGTGGCGTACGAAGATGTCCTGTTCGTCGTTGGTGTCCCCGGCCGTGTTCAGCGTGCCGTCGTACGACGTGAACGCGATCCGGCGGGCGCCGGCCGCGCGCCCGGGGCGACCTCGGCGGAGGCGGTGCCGCCGGAGGCGTCCGGGGTGACGAGGACGGTGCTGCCGGTCCTCAAGTCCCGCAGATACACGGGGTTTTCGGTGCCCCACCGGCTGCCGGGCTCGGCGATCGCGGACATGAAGGTGACGTAGCGGCCGTCGGCGCTGACGGCGGCGCGCAAGTGTAGACCTCGCCGGAACCGCCCTGGCTGCCGTGGATGCGGGTGTTGGCGCCGGAGGCCACGTCGTACGCGAAGACGTTCCAGCTGCGGTCGGTGTCGTCCGGCACCAGGTGGGTGTCGGCCGACTCGAGGACGACGGTACGGCCGTCGCCGCTGATCGCCGGTGCCAGGGACTCCCGTTCGGTCGCCGCGCCGTCGCGGGAGCGGTCGATCTGCGTGAGCGCGCCGGTGCGGCGGTCGCGCAGCCAGACGTCTCCCCAGTCGCCGCCGCGGGGACCGTTGGCGCTCATAGACGACGTACCGGCCGTTGTCGCTGACCGTCGCGGCCCACGCGTTGCGCGGCTCCCAGGACCACCCCGGGTCAATGCGCTCGTTTACGTACGACCCGGACGGATGATCAGGCGTCCGCGAGCCCCGGCCGCCCCAGCGACTCGTCCAGGAACTCCCGTACGTGGCCAAGAATCCGCTCCCGGTCCGTGCCCCGCAACCCGATCACCACGTGGATGGAGAAGCCGTCGAGGAGGGCGCGCAGGCGGGCGGCGAAACGGTCGGCGTCGACGGGGCGGAACTCGCCGCGCGAGACGCCCTCGGCGATCAGGGCCACGAGGTCGCGGTGCCAGGCGCCCTCGATGGCGGCCTGCCGGTCGCGGGCGTCCTCGTCGGCGTTCTGCGAGCGGTTCCAGACCTCCAGCCACAGCGTCCAGTGCGGGTCGCGGTGGCCGTCGGGGACGTACAGGTCGACGTACCCGTCGAGGCGCTCGCGGGCCGTGCCCCCGCGGGCGAGCAGCCGGCCGCGCTCGGCGCCCAGCCCGCGCTCGCTCCACTCCAGGGTCTGCAGCAGCAGTTCGTCCTTGGAGTGGAAGTAGTACAGCAGATGGCCGCTGCTCATCCCGACCTCGCGGCCGAGCGCCGCCATGGTGAGCTTCTCCAGACCGCGCTCGGCGATCATCTCCATGGCGGCGGCGAGGACCTCCTCGCGCGGCGGCGCGTTCTTCCGCGCCCGTGCCGCACCGGCCATCCGCGACTCCTCTAGATCTTCGGCTGCTGTTGCGTGATGCAGTGGATGCCTCCCCCGCCCGCAAAGATCGTACGGGCGTCCACCAGCGTCACCGTCCGCTCGGGGAAGAGACGGCGGAAGATGCCGGCCGCGAGCTCGTCGCGCGGGTCGTCGAAGCCGCAGAGGACGACGCCGCCGTTGCAGAGGTAGTGGTTGATGTAGGAGTAGTCGGCCCAGTGGCCGTCGGCCTGCAGGACGGTCGGGGCGGGGACCTCCACGACCTCCAAGCGGCGGCCGCGCGCGTCGGTGGCGGACCTCAGGATCCCGATGACCTCCTTGGTCACCTCGTGGTCGGGGTGCGCCGGGTCCGGCTGGTGGTGGGCGACGACGACGCCGGGGCGGGCGAAGGCGGCGACGATGTCGACGTGCCCGAGGGTGCCGAAGCCGTGCGGGGGGTAGTCGCCGGTCAGGCCGCGCGGCAGCCAGATCGCCCTGCGGGTGCCGAGGTGGGCGTGGATCTCCGCCTCGACCTCCTCGCGCGTCCAGTGCGGGTTGCGCTCGGGGCCCAGCTGCACGGTCTCCGTCAGCAGGACTGTGCCCTCGCCGTCGACGTGGATCGCGCCGCCTTCGTTGACCAGCTTCGAGGCGTACGACCTGGCGCCGGCGAGGTCCGAGACGTACGCGGCGATCTTCGCGTCGTGCTCCCAGCGGGCCCAGTCCTGGGCGCCCCACCCGTTGAACGTCCAGTCGACGGCGGCGAGTTCCCGCCCGTTGGTCAGGAACGTGGGGCCGATGTCACGCATCCAGGCGTCGTCGAGGTCGCGTTCGACGGTGTCGATGTCCGGGCCGAGCAGCACCCGGGCCCCGGCGGACTGGCCGGGGCCACAGACCACGGTGACCGGCTCGAAGCGGCGGATCGCGCGGGCCACCGACGCCCAGGCGGCGCGGGCGGCGGCGAGGTCGTCGGGGGTGTCGAAGGTCGGGTTGGGGCCCGGCCACGCCATCCAGGTGCGCTCGTGCGGCGTCCACTCGGCGGGCATGCGGAAGCCGTCGGCGGCGGGGGTGTTCATGTGTGGTCCTTGGGTCCGTGTCAGAGGAAGTACAGCCGGTTGAGGGACACCGAGTCGGCGGGTTCGGAGCGGATCGGGTCGCCGTCGAGGGTGACCAGGCCGGTGCGCTGGTCGACGTCGACCGATCCGGTACGGGAGTTCAGGCGCAGGTCGGCGGGGCCGATGCCACGCGTGCCGCGGACGGCGACCCTGCGCCGCCGGGTGGGCATCCGGTCGTTGCCCTGGTCCACGGCTGCCTGCGCGACGAACGCGACCGAGAGGTCGGCCGGGGTGGCGCCGTGCGCCCCGAACTGCGGTCCCAGGACGAGGGGTTCGCAGGTGTCGGTGGCCGCGTTGGGGTCGCCGACCACGCCGTACGCCGGGAAGCCAGCCTTGAGCACGAGCTGCGGCTTGGCGCCGAAGTACTCCGGGCGCCACAGCACGATGTCGGCCAGCTTACCGACCTCGAGGGAGCCGACCTCGTGCGAGAGCCCGTGCGCGATGGCGGGGTTGATGGTCAGCTTGGCCATGTAGCGCAGGACGCGGGCGTTGTCGTCATCCGGACCGTCCCCGTCCGTCGGGCCCAGTTCGGCCTTCATCTTCCCGGCCATCGCGAAGGTGCGGCGCGCGGTCTCGCCCGCCCGGCCCATGCCCTGCGCGTCCGACGAGGTGATGCCGATCGCGCCCAGGTCGTGCAGCACGTCCTCGGCACCCATGGTTCCGGCGCGGATGCGGTCGCGGGCCATGGCGGCGTCGCCCGGCAGGTCGGTCTTCAGGTCGTGGACGGAGACGATCATGCCGTAGTGCTCGGCTACGGCGTCCCGGCCGAAGGGCAGGGTGGGGTTGGTGGAGGAGCCGATCACGTTGGGGACACCGGCCATCTTCAGCACGTTCGGGACGTGGCCGCCGCCGCACCCCTCGATGTGGAACGCGTGGATCGTCCGGCCTTCCAGTACCCGCAGGGTGTCCTCGACGGACAGGCACTCGTTCAGCCCGTCGCTGTGCAGGGCGACCTGGACGTCGTGCTCCTCAGCCACGCGCAGGGCGGTGTCGAGGGCGCGGGTGTGGGCGCCCATGTCCTCGTGCACCTTGAAGCCGGACGCGCCGCCCTCGGCCAGCGCCTCGATCAGGGGGGCGGGGTGGGACGACGAACCGCGGCCCAGGAAGCCGATGTTGACCGGCCAGGCGTCGAAGGCGTTGAACGCGTGCCGCAGCGCCCAGGGCGAGTTCACGCCGACGCCCCACACGGGTCCGAACTCCTGGCCGATGATCGTGGTGACGCCGGAGGCGAGCGAGGCCTCCATGATGCGCGGCGACAGCAGGTGCACGTGCGTGTCGACGGCCCCGGCGGTGGCGATCAGCCCCTCGCCGGACACGATCGACGTGCCCGTGCCGACCACGACGTCGACCCCGTCGAGCGTGTCGGGGTTGCCGGCCCGCCCGATGGAGGAGATCCGGCCTTCGCGGATCCCGATGGAGACCTTCCTGATGCCCAGCACGGCGTCGATCACGACGACGTTGCTGATGACGACGTCACAGGTCTCGCGGACGGCGGCCGCCTTGAGGTGCAGCCCGTCGCGGGCGGTCTTGCCGAAGCCGGCGAGGAACTCGTCGCCGTAGTGCTGCGCGTCGGACTCCACGCGGACCACCAGCCCCGAGTCGCCGAGGCGGATGCGGTCGCCGGCGCGGGGGCCGTGGGTGGCGGCGTACTCGTACGGATTCACCGCTCGGCTCCCAGATATCCGCAGGCGGCGGCCCTGCGCAGGGCCTCTTCCTTCGCCCCCGGCGCGTCGAGCGGTCCGTCGACCAGCCCGGCGAAGCCGATCGCGATCCGCTCGCCCCCGATCGGCACGAGCCCCACCTCGACGCTCTCACCGGGACCGAAGCGGACGGACGACCCGGCGGGTACGGCGAGCCGCATCCCGTAGGCCTTCTCGCGTGGGAAGTCCAGCCGCGGGTTGGCCTCGAAGAAGTGGAAGTGGGAGGTGACGGAGACCGGCACGGTCGCGGTGTTGGTGACCGTCAGCCGGACCGCCGCCTCGGGCTCGGCGTGCTCCGGACCCGGCAGCAGCGCACCCGGACCCCGGTCGCCCAGCCCGCCGCCCCCGATGGGGTCGCTGACGACCGCCAGCCGCGAGCCGTCGTCGAAGACGGCCTCGACGTGGACCTCGGTGACGACGTCCGCGACGCCGGGCAGGACGTCGTCCGGGCCGAGCACCGCGCGGGCGCGCTCGATCGCCTCGGCGAGCCGGGCGCCGTCGCGGGCCGCCTCGCACACCGTGTCGGCGATCAGGGCGGTGGCCTCCGGCACGTTGAGCCGCAGGCCGCGGGCCTTGCGGGCCCGAGCCAGCTCGGCGGCCGAGAACAGCAGCAACCGGTCACGCTCCGTGGGGGTCAGCCTCACGCCACGACACCTCCTCGCCTCCTCCATTTAGAGCATCACTCTAAATGCGAGATTCAGGGAAAGAAAAGGTTGACGCCAAGACTCATGCACGTCACATCGAACGTCGCTCTAATCCATGGGCGGCCTCGGCCGGCTGGTCGGCCCGGTCCTCGGCCTGCTGGTCCGCAGCTGTTCGGCACCTTCATCGCGTACACGGCCCGGGCGGCCGTCGACCACGCCGGGCCACCCACACGGTCGGTGGCCTGGTCCACCGGGCACTCACACCCCGGCCAGCCGTCAGCCCGTCTCGAGGCCGGGAAGGAACCGGCTCGCGCCGCCCGGCGCACGTCGGAGGCGGGGCAGCATGCTGGTCTGCGGGAAGGTCAGCCGGAAGACCGGGTCGTCGGGCACGGCCGACCAGTCGATCAGCTCGTCGACGACATAGGCGTTCGTCCGGAACGGCAGCACCGCCGACACGGCCCGCAGGGCAAGGCGCTCGGCGGGCGGCAGCGACACGCGCCGCAGCAGGCCGTCCAGGTCACGTGGGGTGAAGGCGCGAAACACGTCGGCCGCCTCTCCGGCGAGGGCGTGCACGCTCCCCCCGCGGAATCAGTGGATACCCGCGCGGGGAAGTTGGTACGCGCCGAACCAACTGCCGGTCCCCGTCCGCCTGTTCGCGGCGGACGGGGACCGGCCAGGGGCGAGTCGGCAGCGCCGGTGCATCCGGCCAGGGGCGAGTCGGCCGAGCCGGTGCACCGGGCCGTGGGTGACTCAGCCGAGCCGGTGCATCCAGCCGTGCTTGTCCTCGGTGATGCCCCGCTGGATGTCCAGCAGCGCCTGACGCAGCTTCAGCGTGACCTCGCCGGGCTCGCCGCCCGACTGCTGCCACTCGGCGGTCGCGCGCTTGACCGTGCCGACCGGGGTGATGACGGCGGCCGTGCCGCAGGCGAAGACCTCCGTCAGCGTGCCGTTCTCGGAGTCGCGCTGCCACTGGTCGATGGAGACGCGGCCCTCCTCGGCCTCGTAGCCGAGGTCACGGGCGACCGTCAGCAGCGAGTCACGCGTGACGCCCTCCAGGATCGAGCCGGTGAGGGTCGGGGTGACGATCTTGTTGCCGTAGACGAAGTACAGGTTCATGCCGCCGAGCTCCTCGACCCACTTGTGCTCCACGGCGTCGAGGTAGCAGACCTGGTCGCAGCCCTTGGCCGCAGCCTCGGCCTGGGCGAGCAGGGAGGCCGCGTAGTTGCCGCCCGTCTTCGCGTCGCCCATGCCGCCGGGGACGGCGCGGACGCGGTCCTCGGAGGCCCAGATGGAGACGGGCTTCACGCCGCCCGGGAAGTACGCGCCGGCCGGGGAGGCGATGACCAGGAAGAGGTACTCGTTGGCCGGCTTGACGCCCAGCCCGACCTCGGTGGCGATCATGAACGGACGCAGGTAGAGGGACTCCTCGCCGCCGTGCGCCGGCACCCAGGCCTTGTCCTGCTGGACCAGAACGTCGCACGCCTCGATGAAGGTCTCGACGGGCAGCTCGGGCATGGCCAGGCGGCGCGCGGAGGCCTGGAAGCGCTGGGCGTTCTTCTCGGGGCGGAAGGTGGCGACCGAGCCGTCGGGCTGGCGGTAGGCCTTCAGGCCCTCGAAGATCTCCTGCGCGTAGTGCAGGACGTGGGTGGCCGGGTCGAGGGAGATCGGCGCGTACGGGACGAGCTGGCCGTCGTGCCAGCCCCGGCCCTCCGTCCACCTGATCGTCACCATGTGATCGGTGAAGTGGCGGCCGAACCCGGGGTTGGCCAGGATCGCCTCGCGCTCCGCGTTGGAGAGCGGGTTGGCCGAGGGCTTGAGCTCGATCGTGGGCGTCGTCATGAGTGGTTGTCCTTCACCGGTTGTCGTGACGGGCCGCGCTCACGCCCGCACGGCCAGTGGCCGGTGCTAGGACGTCCGAGCATTCCCTCATACCGCGGCTCCGCGTTCGATTATCACGCGGAGCCGACAGCGGAAGAAAACGGGGTGAATGCGGCCCAGGGGTTGATGGTGGCACCCGGCGCCGCATACGGAAAGCCGCCGGGTGCGGAACCGACCCGACGGCTTCGAGGGTTTCTGCGGACTTCTGGCGAGTCCTACAGCTTCGAGGTGGCGCGGCGGGTCAGCCGGCTACTCGTACGGAAAGCGCGTCGCCGATCTCGCCGGTGCTGCGTGCGGGCAGCTGGCCGCGCTCCGCCAGGTCGGCGGAGACGGCGTCCTCGATCCGGGTCGCCTCGGCGTCGTAGCCGAGGTGGCGCAGCAGCAGGGCGACGGACAGGACCGTGGCGGTGGGGTCGGCCTTGCCCTGGCCGGCGATGTCCGGGGCCGAGCCGTGGACGGGCTCGAACATGGACGGGAACTCGCCGCTCGGGTTGATGTTGCCGGAGGCGGCGACGCCGATGCCGCCGGAGACGGCCGCGGCGAGGTCGGTGATGATGTCGCCGAAGAGGTTGTCGGTGACGATGACGTCGAAGCGCTCGGGCTGGGTGACGAGGTAGATCGTCGCCGCGTCGACGTGGATGTACTCGGTGGTGACCTCGGGGTACTCCTCGGCCACCTGGTTGAAGATGTTCGTCCACAGGTGCCCGGCGAAGGTCAGCACGTTGTTCTTGTGGACCAGCGTGAGCTTCTTGCGCGGGCGGGCCTGCGCGCGGGCGAAGGCGTCGCGGACGACGCGCTCGACGCCGAAGGCCGTGTTGACGGAAACCTCGGTGGCGACCTCCTGCGGGGTGCCCTTGCGGATGGTGCCGCCGTTGCCGGTGTACGGGCCCTCGGTGCCCTCGCGGACGACGACGAAGTCGATCTGCGGGTTGCCCGCGAGCGGGGTCGCGACGCCGGGCAGCAGCTTCGACGGGCGCAGGTTGACGTGGTGGTCGAAGGCGAAGCGGAGCTTGAGCAGGAAGCCGCGCTCCAGGACGCCGGAGGGGACCGACGGGTCGCCGATCGCGCCGAGCAGGATGGCGTCGTGCTGCTTGAGCTGCTCGAGGTCGGCGTCGGTGAGGGTCTCACCGGTGGCGTGGTAGCGCCGGGCGCCGAAGTCGTACTCCTTGGTCTCCAGCTTCACATCCTGCGGAAGGACGGCGGTCAGGACCTTCAGGCCCTCGGCCACGACTTCCTGGCCGATGCCGTCACCGGGAATCACTGCGAGATTGATGCTGCGAGACATGCCGGCACCCTACTCCTCGTCCCATGAGATGACACGGGGTGTCCGCGATTCGGACGCCCGGGCGAGGGACAACGTCAGCCCTTCGGGGCTGTCGGCGCTCGCGCAGGACGGCACGCGCGTCGACCACTCCGAGATGCGGCGCGGCGCCTGAGGGCCGCGCCGCACCCCGCGCGGGTGCGGCTTGCGGCTTCGAGGGTGTTTCGGGGGCTGCGGTTCAGTGGCCGGTCGCGCCGCCGTTGTCACGGCGGTCGAGGGCGCGCTGGAGGGCGGCGGCGGCGTTCTTGCGGTCGGACTCGCTCGTACGGGAGATGTGACGGACTCGGCGGCGGACGGTCGTCTCGGCCATGGGGAATCGACTCCTTCGACAAACGTGGAGTGCGGAAAAAGGGGTTACGAGACGCCGGATGGGGCGGGGAGCGTGCCGCAGGGGTGACCTGCTCAGGGCCCGGCTCACGACCGCCATTCGCTGGATCGAGCGAGACGTTCGGCTTCTACAAACCTAAGGGAGGACCGGGCGTCTGTCTCCACAATTACTCGGACTTCCTACTATCTGAGACGGTGGATTGGGTCACACGGCGTTGACCTGCGGTTTCGCCTGGCGCGGGTGCAGCGCCCCCAACTCCCGGACGAGTGCCCGGACGGCCGCCGTCGTGGCCGTCCGGGGTGGTCACAGAGCCGACGGACCGTGTCGGGCACATCGCCCGGCACGGCGCCGGCGGAGACCCTGCACTGGTCCGTTGACCCCTACCACCGCGAAATGATGGACCCGGCTGACCGGCAGCGCGGGCTCGGCGCAGAAGGTGACGTTGACGGAGCGTCAGAGGACGTCCCCGTCACGCCAGTCGAAGAGCAGCTCGTGGGCGGCGTCGAGGGGCCGGGCGAGGGCGGGGCGGACGTAGGTGCTGTCCTCCTCGTCCGGGAGGTGGACGATGCCGTCCGGCCCGAGGGCGCAGATCCTGCCGGTCCACAGCTGCCAGCCGCGGGCGGTGTACAGGCGTGCCCCGTCGTCGCTCGCGCAGAGCGCGCCGAGATCGTACGCACCGTCGACGATCCGCTCCAGGGCACCCATGACCCGGCTGCCCAGACCGGTGCGGCGCACGTCGGGCCGTACGCCGACGGCCTCGACGTATCCGACGCGCAGCCAGCGCCCGCGGTGCCGCAGGCGGCGCATGACGACCGAGCCGTGGGCGGCGAGTCCCACGTCGTCATGGACGAGGGCGTGCATGCCGCCGAGGCCGTGCTCCCAGTCCTCGTCGTCGAAGTCGCCGTCGAAGGCGTCGTCCAGGAGGGTGCGGACGGCGCGGAGGTCTGCCGGAGTGAGGTCGGTGGTGTGGGCGGTACGGAGGCGGGTGGTCATCGCCCCAGTATTCGGCCCTTTTCGGCCGTCACCAACCTCGCTCTCCGGCCTGGCCATACCGGCGGTCCGCCCGGCCGGAGACGCATGCGGGCCAGGTCGCCGCCCCTGGGGGACGGTTTCCTGGCCCGGCGGGTGCGAGGGGCGGGTCAGCCCATGTGCGGGTAGGTGTAGTCGGTCGGCGGGACCAGCGTCTCCTTGATGGCGCGGGTCAGGGTCCAGCGCAGCAGGTTCTGCGGGGCGCCGGCCTTGTCGTTGGTGCCGGAGGCACGGCCGCCGCCGAAGGGCTGCTGGCCGACGACGGCGCCGGTCGACTTGTCGTTGATGTAGAAGTTGCCGGCCGCATAGCGCAGCTTCTCCGCCGTGTAGGCGGCGGCCGCGCGGTCGTTGGCGATGACCGAGCCAGTCAGGGCATAGTCGGACACCGACTCCATCTGGGTCAGCATCTCGTCGTACTTGTCGTCCTCGTAGACGTACACGGCGAGGATCGGACCGAAGTACTCCGTACGGAAGACCTCGTTCTCCGGGTCGGTGCACTCGATGACGGTCGGGCGGACGAAGTAGCCGACCGAGTCGTCGTAGGTGCCGCCCGCGACGATCGTGCAGGTCGGGTCCTCCTTCGCCCGGTCGATCGCCGCCTTGTTCTTCGCGAAGGCACGCTCGTCGATGACCGCGCCGATGAAGTTCGACAGGTCCGTCACGTCGCCCATGGTCAGGTGGTCGACCTCGGCCGCGAACTCCTCCTTGAACCCGGAGTTCCAGATCGAGGCAGGGATGTACGCCCGGGAGGTGGCCGAGCACTTCTGGCCCTGGTATTCGAAGGCACCTCGGGTCAGCGCCGTCTTCAGGACCGCGCGGTCGGCCGACGGGTGGGCGACCAGGAAGTCCTTGCCACCCGTCTCGCCGACCAGCCGCGGGTACGAGCGGTACTTCTCAATGTTGTTGCCGACCGTCTTCCACAGGTACTGGAAGGTCTTGGTCGAGCCGGTGAAGTGGATGCCGGCCAGGTCGCGGTGCTCCAGGGCGACCTTGGAGACCTCGATGCCGTCGCCGGTGAGGAGGTTGATGACGCCCCTGGGCAGGCCCGCCTCCTCCAGCAGCTGCATCAGCAGCACAGCGGCGTGGGTCTGGGTCGGGGACGGCTTCCAGACCACCACGTTGCCCATGAGGGCAGGGGCCGTCGGCAGGTTGCCCGCGATCGCCGAGAAGTTGAACGGCGTGATCGCGTAGACGAAGCCCTCCAGCGGGCGGTGGTCGAGGCGGTTCCAGACGCCCGGGGAGTTGGCCGGGGGCTGCTCGGCCAGGATCTGGCGGGCGTAGTGGACGTTGAACCGCCAGAAGTCGACCAGCTCGCACGGGGTGTCGATCTCGGCCTGCTGGACGGTCTTCGACTGGCCGAGCATGGTGGAGGCGGCCAGCGTCTCCCGCCAGGGACCGGCCAGCAGCTCGGCGGCGCGCAGGATGATCGCGGCGCGGTCGTCGAAGGACATCGCACGCCAGGCGGGCGCGGCGGCCAGGGCCGCGTCGATGGCGTCCTGGGCGTCCTGCTGGGTGGCGTTGCGATAGGTGCCGAGGACGGCCTTGTGGTTGTGCGGCTGGACGACCTGGAAGGCCTCACCGCCGCCCATCCGCTTCTCGCCGCCGATGGTGCAGGGCAGGTCGATCGGGTTGTCGGCCAGCTCCTTCAGCTTGGCTTCCAGGCGGGCGCGCTCGGGCGAGCCAGGGGCGTAGCCGTGCACCGGCTCGTTGACGGGGGTGGGGACCTGGGTCACAGCGTCCATGGGTTCCGTAACTCCTTGACTTGAGCGGTGTTCTCGAGCGGTGGTGCGGACTCAGCCCTTGCTGACCATCGAGCGGAGGAAGAAGCGCAGGTTGGCCGGCTTCTCCGCGAGACGGCGCATGAAGTAGCCGTACCAGTCGGTGCCGTAGGCGGTGTAGACGCGCATGCGGTGGCCCTCGGCGGCCAGCCGCAGGTGCTCGTCGCTGCGGATGCCGTAGAGCATCTGGAACTCGTACTCGTCCAGCTTGCGCCCGGCGCGCCGGGCCAGCTCCTGCGCGATGGAAATGAGCCGTGGGTCGTGGGACCCGATCATCGGGTAGCCGTCGCCCTCCATCAGGATCCGCAGGATCCGGACGTACGCCTTGTCGATCTCGTGCTTGTTCTGGTACGCGACCTCGGCGGGTTCCTTGTACGCGCCCTTCACCAGGCGCACGCGGCTGCCGCTCGCGGCGAGGCGGCGGGCGTCGGCCTCGGTGCGGTAGAGGTAGGCCTGGATGACGCAGCCGGTCTGCGGGAAGTCCTTCCGCAGCTCGTCGTGGATGGCGAACATCGAGTCGAGGGTGGTGTGGTCCTCCGCGTCCAGGGTGACCGTGGTACCGATGGCGGCGGCGGCCTCGACGACGGGGCGGACGTTGGCGAGCGCGAGCTCGTGGCCGCCGTCCAGCGCCTGGCCGAACATGGACAGCTTCACGGACATCTCGACCTTGGGGCCGAGCTGCAGGTCCTTGAGCCGGTCGACCAGCTCCAGATAGGCGTCCCGGGCGGCGGTGGCCTGCTCGGGGGTGGTGATGTCCTCGCCGACCACATCCATGGTCAGCTCCAGACCCTTGCCGGTCAGGTCCTTGATGATCGGGACGACGTCGTCCACGGTCTCGCCGGGGATGAAGCGGTCGACGACCTGCTTGGTCACCGGGGCCGCCGAGATCAGGCGTCGCATCCGGTCGCTGCGCGACGCGGCAAGAATCACGGGACCCAGCACGGGGCACCTCCAACAAGCAACAGATGGCCGAAACCCAACCATTCAGGGACGGCACGGAGAACCACCGTGAAAGTTAAGGATTTCACCGATCGTCGGCCATCGACAGCTGTCACGCATCCGTGCCTGGGATCTCAGACAGGTGTATGAGGGCGCTGCGAAAATGCGGGAGAATGCCCGAGTGGCGGCGGATTACAAGGGTGACTACCAGGAGCTGGTCGACGAGATCTCGGAGCTGCTCGGCGCGCCCGCGACCCTGGAGAACCGGAACTTCGAGCTGATCGCCTTCGGTGCCTACGACAGCGAGTGCGACCTCGATCCGTCGGCCCTGGACCCGGTGCGCACCCGCTCGATCCTCACCCGCCGTTCCACGGCGGCGGTCCGCAAGTGGTTCGAGGGGTTCGGCATCACCCGCGCCACGGGCCCCGTCCGGATCCCGCCGACCCCGGAGGCGGGCGTGTACCGGGGACGGATCTGCCTCCCCGTACGCCATCGGGGTGTCGTCCTCGGATACGTCTGGCTCCTGGAGAACGATCCCGGGCCCACCGAGCAGCAGCTGGCGTCCGCCATGCGGGTGACCGGGCGGATCGGCGCGTTGCTCGCGGACGAGGCGCAGCACGGCGCCGACCTCACCCGGGAGCTGCGGGCGGTGCTGACCGCCGAGCGCGGCTGGCCGCGGGACATGGCGGTGGCGGAGCTGCGCACGGCCCTGGGCGCCCGCGCGGACGGCCCCCACACGGTGGTGTGCGTGGCCCCGTGGCCCTCGGCCGAGCCCGACGACGCCCCGTCGTTCCGCACCTTGCCGGGCGCGACGGCCTTGTGCACCGTGCCCTGGGGCACGACCGCCCAGTGCCTCGCCCTGCTGGTCCGGCTGCGCTCGACGGACACGCTGGCCCCGGCGGTATCGGCGGCGGCCCGGTTGCTGGAACGGGCCCGGGCGGGGGCGGTGCCCGGGACGGGAGCGGTGCCCGGGACAGGAGCGGTGCCCGGAGCAGGAGCGGTGCCCGGGACGGGAGCGGTGCCCGGAGCAGGAGCCCTCGGCGGAGCTGGCGGTGGGGCCGGAGGCCGAGGCGGGCCTGCGGCAGCGGGCGGGGTTGCCGGCGAGGCCGGGGCCGCCCACGGGACGAGGGCCGCCGCCGGGATCGCCGCCGCGCGGATCGGACTCGCGGAGGTGGGCACCGCCTGGGCCGAGGCATCGGCGGCGGCGCGGGCCGCGCTGGCGGAGCCGCGGCTGGGGCCGATCGCGGAGTGGGCGTCGATCGGCCCGTTCCGCCTGCTCACGGCGCTGCCCCCGGAGACCGCCCACGACCCAGCCGTGCGCGCCCTCCTCTCCCCCGCCCACCACGAACTCGCCCGCACCGCCGAGGTCTACCTCGACTGCGCCGGGCAGGCCGGCCGGACCGCTGCCGAGCTGGGCATCCACCGCCAGACCCTCTACTACCGCCTGTCCCGGGTGGAGCAGCTGACGGGCCTCGATCTGGACGACGGCGAGGACCGCCTGCTGCTGCACATGGCTCTGAAGGCGGCGCGGCTCTAGGCCGCGCGGTCGCGTGCCGGTCCGCCGCCGACGCCCGGCACATCCCCACGGCCGCGATGCCATCCCTGATCGCACGCTCCGTCACCTGGCCGAACCCGAGAACGAGTTGAGGACGCTTCGCCTCGCGAGAAGCACGGCAGGGGCGCGGGACGGGCGGGTCAGGTCCGGTTGACGCCCTCGATCACCCGGCGCAGCCCCTCGGTGAGCTGGTCGGCGTCGGTCGCCGAGAGATCCCGTCCGCGGCCCCGGCCGAGGCCCGCGAAACCCTGAGCGGCGCCCTCGCCGTCGCCGGGCAGCTTCCGGGGCGTGCGGGTGAGACCCTGGCAACGGCGGCAAGGGAGGCCTTCACCAGCGGAATGCAGGGCGCGGCGATCGTCGGCGCGACGCTCCTGGCCCTCTCGGCGATCGCGGCGACGACGACCCTGCGCCGGATCCACGTACGGCAGGCACCGGTGGCGGAGGCGGAGGAGGCTGTGGCCTGAGGGCACTCACCGCACGTGCAAAGCAAACGCCGGACGGGCTGACTTGTCAGCCGTCCGGCGTTCGAGGACGAGCCCGTTCAGTGCGAACGGGGGTCCGGGGCGGAGCCCCCAGGGAGCCCAGCAAGCCGCCCCCAGGGTCGGCAACCTCAGACCAGGTTCACGGACCGAGCCGACGTCGCCCCGATCTCCGCCGCAACCTCGGCCAGCACGTTGGGGGGCACCGTGTCGTCGACCGTCAGCACCGCCAGCGCCTCCCCGCCGACCGCCGCCCGCGACACCTGCATGCCGGCGATGTTGATGCCCGCCTCGCCGATGATGCGGCCGACCGTGCCGACGACACCCGGACGGTCCTCGTAGCGCAGGACGACCATGTGGTCGGCGAGGGCGAGGTCGACGTCGTAGTCGCCGACCGCCACGATCTTCTGGACGTGCTTCGGGCCGGCCAGCGTGCCGGAGACCGACACCTCCTCGCCGCCCGCGAGCGTGCCGCGCACAGTGACGACGTTGCGGTGGTCGGCCGACTCGGAGCTGGTGGTCAGGCGCACCTCCACGCCCCGCTCCTGGGCGAACAGCGGCGCGTTGACGTACGACACCGTCTCGTCGACGACGTCCTCGAAGACGCCCTTGAGCGCCGACAGCTCCAGCACCTTCACGTCGTGCTGGGTGATCTCGCCGTACACCTCGACGTCGAGGCGGACCGCGACCTCGCCCGCGAGCGCGGTGAAGATGCGGCCGAGGCGCTCGGCGAGCGGCAGACCCGGCTTGACGTCCTCGGCGATGACACCGCCCTGGACGTTCACCGCGTCCGGCACCAGCTCACCGGCGAGGGCGAGGCGGACGGACTTGGCGACCGCGATGCCCGCCTTCTCCTGCGCCTCGTCCGTCGACGCGCCGAGGTGCGGGGTGCAGACGACCTGGTCGAACTCGAACAGCGGCGAGTCCGTGCACGGCTCCTTGGCGTACACGTCCAGGCCCGCGCCCGCGACACGGCCCTCCTTCAGCGCCGAGTACAGCGCCTCCTCGTCGACGATGCCGCCGCGCGCAGCGTTGACGACCCGCACGCTCGGCTTGACCTTGCGCAGCGCCTCGTCGCCGATCAGGCCGATCGTCTCGGGGGTCTTGGGCAGGTGGACGGTGATGAAGTCCGAGACCTCAAGCAGCTCGTCCAGCGACAGCACCTTGACGCCCATCTGCGCGGCCCGCGCGGGCTGCACGTAGGGGTCGTAGGCGACGATCTTCATGCCGAAGGCGGACATGCGCTGGGCGACCAGGGCGCCGATGCGGCCGAGGCCCACGACACCGAGGGTCTTTTCGGCGAGCTCGACGCCCGTGTACTTGCTGCGCTTCCACTCGCCGTTCTTCAGCGCGGTGTTGGCCTGCGGGATGTTGCGGGCGGTGGAGAGGATCAGACCGCAGGCCAGCTCGGCGGCGGTCACGATGTTGGAGGTGGGGGCGTTGACGACCATCACGCCGGCCTTGGTGGCGGCCGAGACGTCGACGTTGTCCAGGCCGACGCCGGCTCGCGCGACGACCTTGAGCTTGCGCGCGGCGGCGATCGCCTCGGCGTCGACCTTGGTGGCCGAGCGGATCAGGATCGCGTCCACGTCGGCGATGGCGGGGAGCAGTTCGGCTCGGTCAGCGCCGTTGCAGTGCCGGATCTCGAAGTCCGGGCCGAGCGCGTCGACGGTCGCGGGCGACAGCTCTTCAGCGATGAGTACGACAGGTTTCGAGCTCACGTGAGTCCTCACAAGTCCAATGCATGCGGACGGCCGTCCCGACGGCCGCAGGCGGAGGAGGGGGGCTAGCCGCGTGGAAGACGCACGACGCTGTGGGCCTGACGCGTTTGTTAGTGCAGCAGTGTAGTGGCGCCGCCTGCGTCGTATTACGCCGCTGCGGAAGGATCACCCGTCCGTGGCTGGCCGGGGTGGACAACGCAGTGAATCCCCTGAGACAACCGACATTACCCCGGGTTCGCCGAAAGGGGCCGGAGCACCCGCTCCGACCCCTCGGCCGTGGGGCTTACGCCTCCTCGTTCACCCAGCTCATGAGCTTGCGCAGCTCCTTGCCGGTGGTCTCCAGCAGGTGCTCGGAGTCCTGCTGCTTGTACTCGTTGTACTTCTTCAGACCGCCGTGGTACTCGTCCATCCAGTTCCGGGCGAAGGAGCCGTCCTGGATCTCGGCGAGGACCTTCTTCATCTCGGCCTTGGTGGCGTCGGTGATGATGCGCGGGCCGGTGACGTAGTCGCCCCACTCGGCGGTCTCGGAGATCGACCAGCGCATCTTCTCCAGGCCGCCCTCGTACATGAGGTCGACGATCAGCTTCAGCTCGTGCAGGCACTCGAAGTAGGCGATCTCCGGCTGGTAGCCCGCCTCGACCAGAGTCTCGAAGCCGGCCTTCACCAGGGCGGAGGTGCCACCGCACAGCACGGCCTGCTCGCCGAACAGGTCGGTCTCGGTCTCCTCGGTGAAGGTCGTCTTGATGACGCCGGCGCGGGTGCCGCCGATGCCCTTGGCGTACGACAGCGCCAGCGCGAACGCGTTACCGGAGGCGTCCTGCTCGACGGCGGCGATGCAGGGAACGCCGCGGCCCTCCTCGTACTGGCGGCGCACCAGGTGGCCCGGGCCCTTCGGGGCGACCATGCAGACGTCCACGCCGGCCGGGGGCTTGATGAAGCCGAAGCGGATGTTGAAGCCGTGGCCGAAGAACAGCGCGTCGCCGTCCTTCAGGTTCGGGGCGATGGACTCCTCGTAGACCTGGGCCTGGATCGGGTCCGGCACCAGGATCATGATGACGTCGGCCTCGGCGGCGGCCTCCGACGGGGTCACGACGCGCAGGCCCTGCTCCTCGGCCTTGGCCTTGGACTTGGAGCCCTCGTGCAGGCCGACCCGGACGTCGACACCCGAGTCGCGCAGCGACAGGGCGTGGGCGTGGCCCTGGCTGCCGTAGCCGATGACCGCGACCTTGCGGCCCTGGATGATGGACAGGTCGGCGTCAGCGTCGTAGAACAGCTCGGCCACTTTGGGTTCTCTCCTTGGTGTGCAGGTGTTGCGTCCCACCGTATGCCGGTGAGGGGAAGGGAAGTTTCGGGGTCTCGGTATACGGGCGGCCGACCGGCCGCCCGTATCCGGTCGTGAGTGAATCTTCTACGAGTTACTACGCGGACCGGTCGAGGGCGCGCAGGGAACGGTCCGTGATCGAACGCGCGCCGCGGCCGATCGCGATCGTGCCGGACTGGACCAGCTCCTTGATGCCGAACGGCTCCAGCATCTTGAGCATGGCCGACAGCTTGTCGTTGCTGCCGGTGGCCTCGATGGTGACGGCCTCCGGGGAGACGTCGACGGTCTTGGCGCGGAACAGCTGGACGATCTCGACGATCTGGGAGCGCGTCTCGTTGTCGGCGCGCACCTTCACCAGAACGAGTTCGCGCTGCACGGCCTGCGACGGCTCCAGCTCGACGATCTTCAGCACGTTGACGAGCTTGTTGAGCTGCTTGGTCACCTGCTCCAGCGGCAGGTCCTCGACGTTCACCACGATGGTGATGCGGGAGATGTCGGGGTGCTCGGTGACGCCGACCGCGAGCGAGTCGATGTTGAAGCCGCGGCGGGAGAACAGGGCGGCGATCCGGGCGAGGATGCCCGGCGTGTTCTCCACCAGGACGGAGAGCGTGTGCTTGGACATGTCTGGTTGCTCTTCCTCGCTCAGTCGTCTTCGTTGTCGCCGAAGTCGGGGCGGACGTCCCGGGCGGCCATGATCTCGTCGTTGGAGGTGCCGGCGGCGACCATCGGCCACACCATCGCGTCCTCGTGGACGATGAAGTCGACGACGACCGGGCGGTCGTTGATGGAGTTCGCCTCCTCGATGACCTTGTCGAGGTCCTCCGGGGACTCGCAGCGGATGGCGTAGCAGCCCATGGCCTCCGACAGCTTCACGAAGTCGGGGACGCGGGTGCCGCTGCTCGGCTGCTTGCCGTCCGCCTCGGGGCCGGAGTGCAGGACGGTGTTGGAGTACCGCTGGTTGTAGAAGAGGGTCTGCCACTGGCGGACCATCCCGAGGGCGCCGTTGTTGATGATGGCGACCTTGATCGGGATGTTGTTCAGGGCGCAGGTGGTGAGCTCCTGGTTGGTCATCTGGAAGCAGCCGTCGCCGTCGATCGCCCAGACGGTCCGGTCCGGCTGTCCGGCCTTGGCGCCCATCGCCGCCGGGACGGCGTAGCCCATGGTTCCGGCGCCGCCGGAGTTCAGCCAGGTGGCGGGCTTGTCGTACTGGATGAAGTGCGCGGCCCACATCTGGTGCTGGCCGACGCCCGCCGCGAAGATCGTGCCCTCCGGCGCGAGCTGCCCGATACGCTCGATGACCTGCTGCGGGGACAGGGAGCCGTCCTCGGGCTGGTCGTAACCGAGCGGGTAGGTCTCGCGCCAGCGGTTGAGGTCCTTCCACCAGGCGCTGTAGTCGCCCTTGTGGCCCTCGCTGTGCTCCTTCTGTACGGCCTGGATCAGGTCGGCGATGACCTCGCGGGCGTCGCCGACGATCGGCACGTCGGCGACGCGGTTCTTGCCGATCTCGGCCGGGTCGATGTCGGCGTGGACGATCTTGGCGTGCGGCGCGAAGCTGTCCAGCTTGCCGGTGACGCGGTCGTCGAAGCGGGCTCCGAGGGCGACGATCAGATCGGCCTTCTGCAGCGCGGTGACGGCGGTGACCGAACCGTGCATGCCCGGCATTCCCACGTGCAGCGGGTGGCTGTCGGGGAATGCGCCGAGCGCCATCAGGGTGGTGGTGACGGGCGCTCCGGTGAGTTCCGCGAGGACCTTCAGCTCGGCGGTGGCGCGGGCCTTGAGGACGCCGCCGCCGACGTAGAGAACGGGCCGCCTGGCGGAGGTGATGAGCTTCGCCGCCTCGCGGATCTGCTTGGCGTGCGGCTTGGTGACGGGCCGGTAACCGGGCAGGTCCATCACCGGCGGCCACGAGAAGGTGGTCTTCGCCTGCAGCGCGTCCTTGGCGATGTCCACCAGGACCGGGCCCGGGCGGCCGGTGGAGGCGATGTGGAACGCCTGAGCGATCACCCGGGGGATGTCCTCGGCCTTGGTGACCAGGAAGTTGTGCTTGGTGATCGGCATGGTGATGCCGACGATGTCCGCCTCCTGGAAGGCGTCCGTGCCGATCGCCTTGGAGGCGACCTGGCCGGTGATCGCGACCAGCGGCACGGAATCCATGTGGGCGTCGGCGATCGGGGTGACCAGGTTGGTGGCGCCGGGGCCGGACGTCGCCATGCAGACGCCGACCTTGCCGGTGGCCTGCGCGTACCCGGTGGCCGCGTGACCGGCGCCCTGCTCGTGCCGGACCAGGACGTGGCGCACCTTGGTGGAGTCCATCAGCGGGTCGTACGCGGGAAGGATCGCACCGCCGGGAATGCCGAATACCGTGTCGGCGCCGACCTCCTCGAGAGAGCGGATGAGGGACTGCGCACCCGTGACGTGCTCGGGCGCGGACTGGTGTCCTCCGGATCGGGGCCGCGGCTGCGGGTGATGGGCCCCGGTGGCCTGCTCGGTCATCGGCATTCTCTTCTCGATGCTGAGGGTTTTTGCGAGGTTTGTGCGGGGTGCGACTGCTGTGCGACAGGTGCCTGTGCAACAAAAAACCCCTCGTGCCGTAGGGCAAGCGAGGGGAGCGCGCCGGTGAGGTCGCTGGGAATTCCGGATCGTCCTCCGGTGGGTCCCAGCTCAGCCGACGCGCTGTCCAAGTACGAGAATTCGGGTGCGCATGGCACTGACCCTCCCCCCGGCACGCACCCACTGTCAAGCGGGTGGGACGGGAGTCTCATTATGTGAGCGGAGGGCCGTACCGCCTCCGAGGACGGCCGTCACACCACCGGTGTACGCCCCCGCACCACCCCCGGCGAACGCCGGTTCGGCCGGTCCGTGCGGCACCGGGTAGTGGCCGGAGGTGAGCGCCTGGCGCAGCCGGTACTCGTCCAGCGGACCGGAGAACGCCATGCCCTGCCCGTGGGTGCAGCCCATCGCGCGCAGGGCGACGACCTGCTCCGGCAGGTCCACGCCGTCGGCCACGGACTGCAGCCCGAGGTCGGTGGCGATGCGCAGCAGACCGCTGGTGATCTTGTGCAGCCGCGCGGACTCGACGACGCCCTCGACCAGGCTGCGGTCGAGCTTCAGCACGTCGACGGGGAGCCGCCTGAGCGCCGTGATGGCCGCGTAGCCGCTGCCGAAGTCGTCGAGCGCGATCCGGACGCCGAGCCGTCTGAGGGCGGTCAGACGCCGCTCCAGCTCGTCCAGCGAGACCCGCGGGTCGGTGTCGGACAGCTCGATCAGCAGGGACCCGGGCGGCAGCCCGTGCCGGGTCAGCATGGCCTCGACCGAGCCGGGCGGCAGCGACCGGTCCAGCAGCCGGCGGGCGCCCATCCGGACCACCACGGGCACGGGCAGGCCGGTCGCGGCACGCTCGGCGGCCTGCTCGACCGCCTCTTCCAGCATCCACCGGCCCAGTTCGGCGGTCTTGTCACTGTCCTCGGCCACCCGCAGGAACTCGGCGGGCGTGGAGAGCACCCCTTGCGAGGAGCGCCAGCGCGCCTGGGCGGCGACCGAGGTGATCCGGCCGTTGTCCAGGCACACCACCGGCTGGTGCAGCAGCGTGAACTCGCCGTCGTGCAGGGCGGCCCGCAGCCGTGTGGCCAGCTCCGCCTTGCGGACGACGTCCTGCTGCATCTGCGGCTTGTACAGCTCCACGCGGCCCTTGCCGGCCGCCTTGGCGCGGTACATGGCGAGGTCGGCGTTGCGCAGCAACTCCCCCGCCCCGAGGCCCGGTTCGGCGAAGGCGACGCCGATGGACGCGGCGACCCGGACATCGTTGCCGTCGATGAGGTACGGCTGCGACAGCGTGACCCTGAGGCGGTCGGCGAGCTCCAGGATGTGCCCTTCGCGGGCGGTGCGGTCGCGGGTGCCGTCCCCGACGATGAGGGCCGCGAACTCGTCGCCGCCGAGCCGGGAGGCGGTGTCCCCGTGCCGGACCGCCTCCTGGAGTCTGCGGGCGGCCTGGACGAGCAGCTCGTCCCCGGCCTGGTGCCCGATCGTGTCGTTGACGGCCTTGAAGCCGTCCAGGTCGATGAAGAGCACGGCCGTGCCGCGGTCGGTGGAGCGGCGGCCGGACAGCACCTGCTGCACGCGCTTGGTGAACAGCGCGCGGTTGGGCAGGTCGGTGAGCGGGTCGTGCTCGGCGTTGTGCTGCAGCTGTGCCTGCAGGCGCACTCTCTCGGTCACGTCCCGGCTGTTGAAGATGAGGCCGCCGTGGTGGCGGTTGATGGTCGACTCGACGTTGAGCCAGCCGCCCTCACCGGACCGGAAGCGGCACTCGATGCGTGTAGTGGGTTCCTCGAGCGGGCTGGCGGCCAGGAAGCGGCGCACCTCGTGCACCACGCAGCCCAGGTCCTCCGGATGGATGAGACTGGCCAGTTCGGCGCCCACCAGCTCCTCCGCGGGCCGCCCGTACACCCCGGCGGCGGCCGGGGAGACGTACCGGAGTATGCCGTTGGGCGCGGCGATCATGATGACGTCGCTGGAGCCCTGCACCAGGGAGCGGAAGTGGTTCTCCTTCTGGGCCAGCTCCTGGGTGAGGGTGATGTTGTCGAGCAGCATGATGCCCTGGCGGACGACGAGGGCGAGCACAACGGCGCCCGCGGTGATCAGCACCACGCGGTCGACGCTGTGTCCGTTGAGCACGTTGTAGAGGATCCCCAGCGTGCACACGGCGGCGGCGAGGTACGGCGTGAGGGCGGCGAGGGAGCCGGCGATGGGCCGGCTGACCGGATATCGGATCTGATCACCTCCCTGCGCGGGCGGGTGGACGTACAGGCTGCGCATGGTCCGGCGTTGTCCGGGCACGTGCTCCCGCTTCACGCGCGTGTGCCCGTCGGCGACGGGCGCGTGCCCGTCCGCCTGTTGCCGGTCCATGACGCACGCGTGCCCGTCCGCCTGTTGCCGGTCCATGACGCGCGCGTGCCCGTCCGCCTGTTGCCGGTCCATGACGCGCGCGTGCCCGTCCGCCTGGTGCCGGTCCATGTCGTGCCGTTCGGCGGCCGCCTCCTGCCCGGACCGGGGTGCGGCCCAGGGGGCGTACGCCAGGAGCAGCGAGCCCGCGAACCAGCCCGCGTCCAGCAGCTGACCGGAGTGGTAGCTGTTGTGCAGCAGCGGCGAGGTGAACAGCGCGTCGCACATCACGGTCAGGGCGAGCGCGCCGATCGCGGTGTTCACGGCGGTGCGGTTGACCGACGAGCGCCGGAAGTGCAGCGCGAGCACCATGCTGACCAGGGCGATGTCCAGCAGCGGGTACGCCAGGGAGAGCGCGGTGTGCGCCACGCTCGGCCCGTCGAACTTGGCCGCCTGGGCGAGCGCGAGGCTCCACGACAGCGTGAGCAGCGATCCCCCGATCAGCCAGGCGTCCAGCGCCAGGCACACCCAACCCGCCTTGGTCACCGGCCGTTTGGCGAGCACCAACAGGCCGACGATCGCGGGCGGCGCGAAACACAGGAAGAACAGGTCGGCGCAACTGGGGCTGGGCACGGGCGCGTCGAGGACGACCTCGTACCACCCCCAGATTGCGTTGCCGAGGGACGCCATCGCCGAGGAGAGGGCGAACAGCAGCCACGCGGGTCGAAAGCGGACACGGTGGCTGCGGGCGTACAGGGCGCAGGACACGGCGGCGGTGCCGGCCGCGGCGCTCAGCCCGAAGTCACCCATGATCAGAGCGACCTCGCTGGAACCCCAGCCGAACGCGGAGCCGACGCCGTATCCCGCGCACACCAGCACCAGGACCAGTTGGGGGGCCAGGCTCAGCCTGCCGCCGGTGGCGGACCGGCGGGGCGGCAGCGCTCCCGACGACGGCTCCGCCCGCAGCACTCCGTCCAGGGTGGTCGTGGCGGGCGGGGGCGGGCTCACCGGACCCTCCCGGTCCGCGCTGCCGGGTCCCGCGGGTCCCGGTGCGCTGGGTGCGCTGGGTGCGCATGCCTCCTGCGGCCGCTGTGCCTACGGTGGTGTGGGCTGTGATGGCCCCCGTGACAGCTGTGATGGCCGCGTCTGCGCGCGGCCGTGCGCCAGGGTCGCCGCCGACGGCTCCGCCGCGTCGGATCGTTCGTCCATAGGCCGTGCATCGCCCGTCGCCCCCCTCACAAGTCTGAAATGTCCATCCCGGCGCCGAATGGTGCGCGGCGCAGCCCCTGTCGGGACGATACACCAGTCTCGTCACTCAGGGACATAGGTTCTCTACGCTCCGTGACGATCAGCGGGGAGCCGGGTACGGACCGCGTCCGAAGGGTTGCGGAGGGTACCCGAAGCGGATTACGGGCCGGTCGTGCCCGTCGTAAGGATCACGTTGGCGAGCGGCTCCCGGTTCACGAAGCGGCGCAACTGGTCCACCAGCAGCCGCTTGGCGCGCGGCAGGAACGCGGACGTGGGCCCGCCGACATGGGGGCTGATCAGCACGCCCGGCGCGTGCCACAAGGGGTGTCCCGGGGGCAGCGGTTCGGGGTCGGTGACGTCGAGGGCGGCGATGATGCGGCCCCTTTCCAGCTCGGCCAGCAGCGCCTTGGTGTCGACGACGGGACCGCGGGCGACATTCACGAGGAGCGCGCCGTCCTTCATCCGCGCGAGGAAGTCGGCTCCCACAAGGCCGCGCGTGGCCTCTGTCAAGGGCGTGGACAGGACGACGACATCGGCTTCCGGAAGCAGGGAGGGCAGATCGGTGAGCGGATGCACCGGACCGCGCGCCGTGGTGCGCTCGGAGCGCGCCACGCGCGCCACCCGCGCAACCTCGAACGGTGCGAGCCGGTCCTCGATGGCGGCGCCGATGGAGCCGTACCCCACGATGAGGACGTTCTTGTCGGCCAGCGCCGGACGGAAACCTCCCAGCCACTCCTCCCGGTCCTGGGCCCGTACCAAGTCGGGGATGCCGCGAAGCGAGGCGAGGATCAGGGCGAGGGTGAGCTCGCCCGTGCTCGCCTCGTGCACCCCGCGCGCGTTGCAGAGCTGCACCCCCGGGGGCAGGTGCTCCAGGCCCGGCTCCACGTGGTCGGTGCCGGCGGACAGCGTCTGCACGACCCGCACCGAGCTCATGCGGGGCAGCGGGCGTACGCCGACCTCGCTGGGCTTCATGTAGGGGACGACGTAGAAGACGCAGTCGGCGGGGTCCGCGGGGAACTCCTCGGCGCCGTCCCAGAAGCGGTAGGCGGGCCCCTCGGGGAGCCCTTCGATCTCGTCCGGCGGGATGGGCAGCCACACGTCAGCAGTCATGGTCAGGAGGCTATGTCAGGGGCGCGCGGACGCAGAGGTTAGGTTGGTGGGCCCCAGGAGAGGGAGGGTTACGGCCAGGTGGAGCGCAGGACGATCGGCGCGGCGGCACTCGCGGTGGGGGCCGTCGGACTCGGGTGCATGCCGATGAGCTGGGCGTACAGTGCGTCGCGGCAGCGGGGCGAGGAGTCCCTCAGGGCGGTGCACCGGGCGCTGGACGTGGGCTCGACGCTCCTGGACACGGCCGACATGTACGGCCCGTTCACCAACGAGCTGCTGGTGGGGCGGGCGTTGAAGGAGCGGCGCGAGGACGCCTTCGTGTCGACGAAGGTCGGCCTTCTGGTGGGCGAGCAGCACATCGTGGCCAACGGCCGCCCCGGCTATGTGAAGCGGGCCTGCGACGCGTCGCTCAGGCGTTTGCAGACGGACGTGATCGACCTCTACCAGCTGCACCGCGCCGACCCCGAGGTCCCGATCGAGGAGACCTGGGGGGCGATGGCGGAGCTCGTGCGGGCCGGAAAGGTGAGGGCGTTGGGTCTGTGCGCCGTGGGTGCCCGCGGCGGGCGCCGGTCCGGGGCGCGGCTGCACGACGGGACGATCCGGCAACTGGAGCGGGTGCAGCAGGTCTTCCCGGTGAGCGCGGTGCAGGCCGAGCTGTCGGTGTGGTCGACGGAGGCGCTGGAGGCGCTGCTGCCGTGGTGCGAGGCTCGCGGGGTCGGCTTCCTGGCCGCGATGCCGCTCGGCAACGGTTTCCTGACCGGCACGCTGACCCCCGGCGAGGGCTTTGAACCGGACGACGTGCGCGCCCGCCACCCCCGCTTCACCGCCGAGATGATGGCCGCGAACCAGCCGATCGTCGCCGGCCTGCGCCGCGTGGCCCGACGCCACGGCGAGGACGTCACCCCGGCCCAGGTCGCCCTGGCGTGGGTCCTTGCCCAGGGCCGCCACGTCATCCCGGTACCGGGCACCAAGCAGGAGCGCTGGGTCACGGAGAACGCGGGTGCGGCGGACCTGCGACTGACCCCGGAGGACCTGGCGGAGGTGGCTCGGCTTCCGGCGGCGCAGGGGTCGTGGGACTGACGGGTGGGAGGCCTGGGACTGACGGGTGGGCGGTGCGGAGTCCGTGACGGGCTCGGGCCGGTGCATCGGATCGCGGTGATCGGGAACCTGGAAGGTGCGGGCGGTGTAAGACAAGTAGGACCCGCCGCGTCGAAGGGACATGATCGTGCAACGTCGAGCTGTGACGGCCGTGTTGGCCGCTACCGCGGTGCTGCTGACGGCCGGCTGCTCCTCCGACGGCGGAGGCGGCTCGTCGGGCGGCGGTGACAGCGCCTCGCCGAGCCGAACGGCCGCGGGTTCCTCGCCCACCGGGCGTGCGGCCGGCGAGACCGCGCCGCCCGCCAAGGGCTCGGTGAAGGTGCTGCGCACGGTCGCGGAGGGCCTGAACACACCTTGGGGCCTGGCTCCCCTGCCCGACGGCGATCTCCTCGTCTCCTCCCGCGACCAGGGCACGATCACGCGGGTCGACGACAGGACGGGGAAGAAGACCGAGCTCGGCAGGGTGTCCGGGGTGTCACCGGCCGGCGAGGGCGGCCTCCTCGGCATCGCGCTCTCCCCCGACTACGCCTCGGACCACATGATCTACGCGTACTTCACCTCGGCCTCGGACAACCGCATCGTCCGCATGCTGTACGCCGAGAAGAAGCCGTCCGGGGAGCAGTTGGGCGCACCCGACACGATCTTCAAGGGCATCCCCAAGGGCATCATCCACAACGGCGGCCGGATCGCCTTCGGCCCCGACAAAATGCTGTACGCGGGCACGGGCGAGAGCGGTGAGCGGGGCCTGGCCCAGGACAAGGAGTCGCTCGGCGGCAAGATCCTGCGTCTGACCCCCGAGGGCGAACCGGCCCCGGGCAACCCGTTCCCGCACTCCCCGGTGTACTCGTACGGCCACCGCAATGTGCAGGGGCTGGCCTGGGACGACAGACAGCGCCTGTTCGCCTCGGAGTTCGGGCAGGACACCTGGGACGAGCTGAACGCGATCAAGCCGGGCGACGACTACGGCTGGCCGGACGCCGAGGGCACATCCGGCAACCCGAAGTACCACAACCCGATCGCCCAGTGGCACACCGAAGAGGCCTCCCCCAGCGGCATCGCCTACGCCGAGGGCTCCGTCTGGATGGCGGGCCTGAAGGGGCGGCGCCTGTGGCGCATCCCGTTGAAGGGCACGGAAGCCTCGGCGGCCCCGCAGGCCTTCCTGAGCGGGGCGTACGGCCGCCTGCGCACGGTGGTCTCGGCGGGCGGCGGCAAACTCTGGCTGGTCACCAGCAACACGGACGGCCGGGGCACACCGAAGAAGGGCGACGACCGCATCCTGGAGCTGGAGGTGAAGTGAAGTGAAGTGAACCGCCCGGTTCTCACTCCTCGGCGGACTCCTCTTCGTCCGGCCCGGACAGCCGCACCACCACCTTCCCGGACGCGAGGTCTATCGGGCCCCTGCCGGGGTCGTTGTCCCCGACGTCCTCCCGGGTCAGCTCCAGCCGGTTCTGCTCGTCGCGGGTGTGCTTGCGGCCTGGTGCGAACAGTTCCTCGAACGCGTTGAACATCGCTCTCCCTTTCGCGAGGCCGCGCACGGCCCCGGCTACTCGTCGTCGATCAACGACTGATCGAGGACGGCCACCGAGACGAGGATCAGAAACCACCCGCCACGACGCGGCCGCCGTGGCGATCGGAAGGCGCGCCCAGGGACACCCCATCCGGCGACGGACGGCACCGCCCCCACACGACCAGAGCGATCGTGCGGGGCATCGGACCGCCCAGGCCCGATGGGAGGTCCCTGGGCGTGAGGGAACCCGCCCCCGCATTCCCGGACCATGGACACGATCCGTCGACGCCGGATGCGGAGCGAACGCAGGGAACCAGAACGCCCAACACCGTTCGGGGCGTTCGGCTGAGCATGAGTCCTGGCAACAGGACTCACTCCCGCTCAGTCTTTAGGAACGGTTGCTCAGTCGGACTGGTCCCCGAGCGCCATCACCATCACCCCGGCGATCAGCAGCCACAGCGCCCGCCGGGTGCGGCCCCGGGAACCCAGGAAGGCCGCGAGCGCGCAGACAGCGGCGCCGAGGGCGTAGGCGGCGGGGACGAGGGCCGGGGCCGAGCCGGTCAGGCGCAGCAGCGACGCGGCGAGGCCGGCGAGCGTCAGCAAGGCCCCGGCCCCGGCCGCCGCCCAACGGGCCCGGCGCGCCTCCCCGGCCGGGTCCTCGACGTCTTCCTCGTCCTCTACGCCGGCAGCCTCGACGTCCTCCAGTTCGGCTGTCTCGGGGTGCGTTTGGGAATCGGCGCGTCCACTCATGGCGGGCGAGCGTAGCGCCTCCGGCTGAGGAAAACCGCGTGCGGGTGGCAGGCGGCGCTTGTTAGCCTCCGCGCGACCACCGTCCTCGGCTCCTCGCCGCCGACCAGGGCAGGTGCATTGTTTGAAGGTCCGACCGAGCTCCTACGCGCCCCTTTCGTTCCCCAAGGACCCAAGGAGCCCGTTCACCGATGTCCGACTTCACCTCGAGGACTTCGACCGACGACCTCACTAGCCGCCTGACCCACGCCCGTTACCCGCACAGCAACCGCTACGACGTCCGCTGGATCGTCGACAACCAGATGGGCCCGCACCCGCTGTGGCTGCTGGAGTGGCTGGCCCCAGCTCTGGGACTGGACTCCCTGCCCTCCGGTGCACGGGTCCTCGACCTGGGCTGCGGCCGGGCGCTGACCTCCGTCTTCCTGGCCAGGGAGTACGACCTCCGGGTCACCGCGGCCGACCTGTGGATCAAGCCCGACGAGAACCCCCGCCGCGTCGCCGAGGCGGGCGTCGCCGACCGGGTGCTGCCGGTGTACGCCGAGGCGCACGACCTGCCGTTCGGCGAGGGCACCTTCGATGCGATCGTCTCCATCGACGCATACCAGTACTTCGACACCAACGACCTGTACCTGCCCACCCTGACGCGGTTGCTGAAGCACGGCGAGCGGATCGGCGTCGTCGTACCGGCGCTGCGCGAGGAGCCGGAAGGCGTCGAGCCGCCGGAGCACCTCAAGCTGTACTGGGACCCCGACTTCTGGGCGTTCCACTCCCCTGCCTGGTGGCGGCGCCACTGGACGCGCAGCGGGGCCGTGGCGGTCGAGGCCGCCGACTGGCAGCCGGACGGCTGGCGGGACTGGCTGCTGTGGAGCGAGGTGTGCGCCGAGGAGAGCCCGAGCGAGGTCATGGCGGGCATGGCCCGCGAGTCGGCAGCGATGCTGCGCGCAGACGAAGGCCGCGCGCTGGGCTTCGCCCGTGTCGTGGGGCGGCGCCTGTGATGACATGCCCTGAAAACTGACGGCATGCCCAGGGGGATGCATCGCAGCCGATGCATCCCCCTGGGGCGACTTGATGAGGGCTCAGCCCTCGCTGACGCCCAGCTTCTCCAGGATCAGCTCCTTGACGCGGGCCGCGTCGGCCTGGCCGCGGGTGGCCTTCATGACCGCGCCGACCAGGGCGCCGGCCGCGGCCACCTTGCCGCCGCGGATCTTGTCCGCGATGGCCGGGTTGCCGGCGATGGCCTCGTCGACGGCGGCGGTGAGCGCGCCCTCGTCGGAGACGACCTTCAGGCCGCGCTTGTCGACGACCTCGTCCGGGGTGCCCTCGCCCGCGAGGACGCCCTCGATGACCTGGCGGGCCAGCTTGTCGTTCAGGTCGCCGGAGGAGACCAGCTCGGTGACCCGGGCGACCTGCTGCGGCGTGATCGGCAGCTCGTCCAGGGCCTTGCCGGACTCGTTGGCGTGCCGGGCGAGTTCGCCCATCCACCACTTGCGGGCGGAGGCGGCGTCGGCACCGGCCTCGATGGTGGCGACGATCGGCTCCAGGGCACCGGCGTTGAGGATCGCCTGCATGTCGGTCGCCGAGATGCCCCATTCCTCGCGGAGCCGGTTGCGGCGGACCAGCGGCAGTTCGGGCAGCGCGGCGCGGATCTCCTCGACCCACTCGCGCGGCGGGGCCACCGGCACCAGGTCCGGCTCCGGGAAGTACCGGTAGTCCTCGGCCTCCTCCTTCACTCGGCCCGAGGTCGTGGTCCCGGTGTCCTCGTGGAAGTGGCGGGTCTCCTGGACGATCGTGCCGCCGCTGCTGAGGACGGCCGCGTGACGCTGGATCTCGTAGCGGCAGGCGCGCTCCACCGATCGCAGCGAATTGACGTTCTTCGTCTCGGAGCGGGTGCCGAACTTGTCGCTGCCCTTGGGCATCAGCGACAGGTTCACGTCGCAGCGCATCTGGCCCATCTCCATGCGGGCCTCGGAGACGCCGAGCGCCCGGATGAGCTCGCGCAGCTCGCGGACGTACGCCTTGGCCACCTCGGGGGCGCGCTCGCCGGCGCCGACGATCGGCTTGGTGACGATCTCGATGAGCGGGATGCCGGCGCGGTTGTAGTCCAGCAGGGAGTGGGACGCGCCGTGGATACGGCCGGTGGCGCCGCCGACGTGCGTCGACTTGCCGGTGTCCTCCTCCATGTGGGCACGCTCGATCTCCACGCGGAAGGTCTCGCCGTCCTCCAGCTGCACGTCGAGGTAGCCGTTGAAGGCGATCGGCTCGTCGTACTGGGAGGTCTGGAAGTTCTTCGGCATGTCCGGATAGAAGTAGTTCTTCCGGGCGAAGCGGCACCACTCGGCGATCTCGCAGTTCAGCGCGAGACCGATCTTGATCGCGGACTCGACGCCGGTCGCGTTGACGACGGGGAGCGAGCCGGGCAGGCCGAGGCAGGTGGGGCAGGTCTGGGTGTTCGGCTCGGCGCCAAGGGCGGTGGAACAGCCGCAGAACATCTTGGTCTTGGTGCCGAGTTCGACATGGACCTCGAGGCCCATGACGGGGTCGTACGACGCCAGCGCGTCCTCGTACGACACCAGGTCGGTCGTGGTGGTCACGGTGAAAACTTCCCTCTCAGCCCAGCAGGACGTCGTCGTCGCCCAGCCGCTTCAGCTCGCGGTAGAGGATGGCGAGGCCGGTGACGATGGCGGCGGCGGACACGGCCGCGTCGATCAGGCGCAGCGTGTCGCTCTCCAGGCGGGCCTTCTTGGCCTGCTTGACGACACTGATCGCGCCGAACGCGGTGGTGGCCATGGACAGGTACGTACCGGACCGGGACTTCTTGAAGCCCTTGGCCTTGGACAGTGCCTTACTCACAGCGACGGAGCCTCCTCGAGCAGCGGGTGCCCCCACTTTTCCACGAACGCGGCCTCGGCGGCGGCGCCGACCTTGTACAGGCGGTCGTCCTTCATCACCGGGGCGATGATCTGCAGGCCGACCGGGAGGTTGTCCTCCGGCGCGAGGCCGCAGGGCAGGGACATGGCCGCGTTGCCCGCCAGGTTGGTCGGGATGGTGCACAGGTCCGCGAGGTACATCGCCATCGGGTCGTCGGCGCGCTCGCCGATCGGGAAGGCGGTGGTCGGGGTCGTCGGGGAGACGATCACGTCGACCTGCTCGAAGGCCTTGTCGAAGTCCCGCTTGATGAGCGTGCGGACCTTCTGGGCGCTGCCGTAGTACGCGTCGTAGTAGCCGGAGCTCAGGGCGTACGTGCCGAGCATGATGCGGCGCTTGACCTCGGGGCCGAAGCCCTCCTCACGGGTGAAAGAGGTGACCTCTTCGGCGGAGTGCGTGCCGTCGTCGCCGACGCGCAGGCCGTAGCGCAGGCCGTCGAAGCGGGCCAGGTTGGACGAGCACTCGGACGGCGCGATCAGGTAGTAGGCCGACAGGGCCAGGTCGAAGGACGGGCAGTCCAGCTCGACGATCTCGGCGCCCAGCTTCTTGAGCAGCTCGACGGACTCGTCGAACCGCTGGATGACGCCGGCCTGGTAGCCCTCGCCGCGGAACTGCTTGACGACGCCCACGCGCATGCCCTGCACCGAGCCGTTGCGGGCGGCCTCGACGACCGGCGGGACCGGGGCGTCGATGGAGGTGGAGTCGAGCGGGTCGTGCCCGGCGATCACCTCGTGCAGCAGGGCCGCGTCCAGCACCGTACGGGCGCAGGGGCCGCCCTGGTCGAGGGAGGACGAGAAGGCGACCATGCCGTACCGGGAGACCGCGCCGTAGGTCGGCTTCACGCCGACCGTGCCGGTGACCGCGGCCGGCTGGCGGATGGAGCCGCCGGTGTCGGTGCCGATGGCGAGCGGGGCCTGGAAGGAGGCGAGCGCGGCGCTCGACCCGCCGCCGGAACCGCCCGGGATGCGGGTGAGGTCCCACGGGTTGCCGGTCGGGCCGAAGGCGCTGTTCTCGGTCGAGGACCCCATGGCGAACTCGTCCATGTTGGTCTTGCCGAGGATCACGACGTCGGCGGCCTTCAGCTTCTTGGTGAGGGTCGCGTCGTACGGCGGGATCCACCCCTCGAGGATCTTGGAGCCGACCGTGGTCGGCACGCCCTCGGTGGTGAAGATGTCCTTGAGGGCGAGCGGCACGCCGGCCAGCGGGCCGAGCCTCTCGCCGCGCGCCCGCTTCTCGTCGACGGCGCGGGCCTGCGCGAGGGCGCCCTCGCGGTCGACGTGCAGGAAGGCGTGGACCTTCTCGTCGACGGCCTCGATCCGGGCCAGGTGGGCCTCGGTGACCTCGACGGCCGTGAGCTCACCGGAGGCGATCTTCTCGGCGGTCTCGGCGGCGGTGAGCTTGATGATGGGGGTGTCCGTCATGGCTGTTACTCCTCACCCAGGATCTGCGGCACCTTGAAACGCTGCTGCTCCTGGGCCGGGGCGCCGGAGAGCGCCTGCTCGGGGGTGAGCGAGGGACGGACCTCGTCCGCACGCATGACGTTCGTCAGGGGCAGCGGGTGGGAGGTCGGCGGTACGTCTTGGTCGGCGACCTCACTGACGCGGGCCACCGCGCCGATGATGTCGTCCAGCTGGCCTGCGAAGTGGTCGAGCTCTTCGGGCTTCAGCTCCAGACGCGCCAGCCGGGCGAGGTGGGCGACCTCCTCGCGCGTGATGCCAGGCATGCAGCGATCCTCTGGGGTGAGTGTGTGTGGTTTGGACCCAATCCTATGGGGCGGGGCCCGGTGCCCGTGAAACGGTTTCCCCGGGGCCCGCAGGCCACGTCGCTCAGCGGCGCCCGTCCCAGGCCTCGCTGCGCAGGAAGTGGTTGTCGTACAGCTCCTGCACCTCCAGCAGGCTCTCCGGGGTGACCTCGCCGAGGCGGATGCGCTGGAGGTGGCGGAAGTACTCGAAGCGTTCGACGCCGGGGGTGATGACGATGAGGAGGTCGGCAGCGGTCCCCGGAGCGGCGGCGAAGGCATGCGGCCTGCCCGGCGGGACGACGACGAGGTCGCCGCGCTCGGCGGTGACGACGTCGTCGCCGGAGAGGAGCTCGGCGGCGCCGTCGAGGATGAAGAACATCTCGGCGGAGTTGTTGTGGAGGTGCGGGCGGGCGCCGTCGGCACCCTCGGTGAGGGTGACGCGCACGGTGGACAGCGCCCCGCCGGTCGCGCTGCTGTCGGCCAGCAGCTTCACCGTGGTGGGCGCACGGCCGACCACCTCGGCCTCGGCATCGCGGACGATCACGGACTCGTCGAACTTCGGCACGAACAGAGACATTTCTTGGGCCCCTTGTGTCGCTACGGACGTGATCAGGCATGTCCGTACGAACGTGATCGGACGTGTCTGTACGAACGTGATCGGACGTGTCTATACGGACGTGATCGGACGTGTCCATACGGACGTGATCAGACGGCGAAGAGCAGTCCGGCACTGATCAGCACAACGACTGCGGTGGCGAAGTGAATCCCGAACGCCACGGCCTTCGTGCCGCCGTGGCGCAGCACGATCAGGGCGTCGAACAGCGGGATCACCGCCACGCAGAGCATGAACCAGGCTTCGGCCTCGGCGCCGACGAACGCGAGCAGGGCCAGGCCCAGGAGACCGAAGGTGCCGTCCCTCAGTCCTTTGATCGTGAGGTAGGCGGCGTCCCCGTCCGGCTTGGCGGGCACGCCGTAGCCGGCCGCGGAGGGGCGGGGCTGGAGCAGGAACCGGGCCCCGATGAACAGGACGAACAGGTCGAGCACGACGGCCAGGGTGTACGCGGTGGTGGTCACGCCCATGTCCTTGCTAGCAGCGCTAGGGATGAGAGCGAAGCTAGCAGAGCGCCGACAGAAACACTAGCACTGCTAGAATCCCAGCCATGTCGATTCAGACGCGCCGGGAGCGCGAACGGGCGGAGCGGCAACGGCTGATCGTCACCGCCGCGCGGGAACTGGCGGAGGCCGAGGGCTGGGACGCGGTCACCACGCGGCGGCTGGCCGCCGAGATCGAGTACAGCCAGCCCGTCCTCTACAGCCACTTCAAGGGCAAGGACGCGATCATGGCCGCGGTCGCGGTGCAGGGTTTCGCGGAGATGGCGGCCGAACTGCGGACGGCGCGCACGGCGGCCAACGGCGCCCGGGAGGCGCTGGCGGCGGTGGGCGAGGCGTACACCGCCTTCGCGCAGCGGCGGCCCGCGCTGTACGACGCGATGTTCACGCACACCGTCGACCTGCCGTTCGCCACGCCGGAGGCTCCGCCGGCCCTGCAGGAGGCGTTCGGCGAGCTGCTGCAGGCCGTCGAGCCGGTCGCGGCCGAGGGGGACGACCCGGGGCTGCTGACGGAGACGTACTGGGCCGGGCTGCACGGCCTGGTGACCCTGATGCGCAGCGGCCGCCTACCGGCCAAGGCGCACGAGCGTCGGCTGGCGCTGCTGATCAGTCACTTCGTGCCGGAGAAGGTGAACTGAACAGACCGCCGCCAACGGCGGGCAACCCCCACGGGAGAGGCCTGCCCCGGGCCGAACTGGCGGGCGGGAAAGTCACTCGTCGGCAGCCGCCGCAGGCAACGCGGCCGCGGGGCGCTGCCACCCGCGGGACCCCCGCGCCCGCAGCCACGCCGTCGTCTCCTCGGGGGGCATCGCGGCCGCGACCAGCCAGCCCTGGACGGCGTCACAGCCGAGGTCGCGCAGGCGTTCCCAGGTCTCGTCGTCCTCGACGCCCTCGGCGACGACGAGCAGGCCGAGGGAGTGTGCGAGGTCGACCGTGCAGCGCACGATCTCGGCGTCCTCCGTGTCCACCACCAGCCGGGCCACGAACGAGCGGTCGATCTTCAGCTCGCTCACCGGCAGCCGACGCAGGTGCACCAGGGAGGAGTAGCCGGTGCCGAAGTCGTCCAGCGACATCTTCACGCCGTGTCCGGTCAGGGCGTGCAGGGTGTCGGCGGCGCGCTGCGGGTCCTCCAGCAGGACGTGCTCCGTTATCTCCAGCTGGAGCGCTCCCGCCGGGACGCCGTGCCGGGCCAGGCGGGCGGCCACCGAACCGGCGAAGCCGGGGGTGTGGACGTCGCGCGGGGAGACGTTGACCGCCACCGGTACGTACAGGCCCTGGGCCCGCCACTCGGCGACCTGCCCGAGGGCGGTCTCCAGCACGTACTCCGTCAGATGGGGCATCAGCCCCGAGGACTCGGCGATCGCTATGAACTCGTCCGGCGGCACCTTGCCGCGCTCGGGATGCACCCAGCGGACCAGCGCCTCGAGGCCGACGACCTGTCCGTCGAAGCGGACCTTCGGCTGGTAGTGCAGCTCGACCTCGTGGGCGTCGAGGGCCCGGCGCAGATCCCCCAGCAGGCCGAGCCGGTCGGGTGTGTTCGAGTCCCGCTTGGACTCGTAGACCTCCACCCCCGTGCGGTCCCGCTTCGCCTGGTACATCGCCACGTCCGCCCGGCGCAGCATGCCCTCGGCGTCAAGGGCGTGGTCGGGGAAGACGGCGACACCGGCGCTGGCCTCCAGGACGAGGGTGAGCCCGTCGAGGTCGAGGGGGGAGCTGAGGGCGGCCACCAGGCCGCGGGCGACGCGGGTCGCGGACGTCGTGGAGTCGGCGACCGGCAGTAACACGGCGAACTCGTCACCGCCCAGCCGCGCGGCCTCCGCCCCGCGCGGCAGCGCCAGCCGCAGCCGGTCGGCTATCTGGAGCAGCAGCCGGTCCCCGGCGAGATGGCCGAGCGTGTCGTTGACCGAACGGAACCGGTCGAGGTCGATCAGCATGAGGGCGGCACGTGCGCCGATGCGCTCGGCGTCGTCCAGGGCGGTCCAGATGCGCTCCAGGAGCCACTGCCGGTTGGGCAGCCCGGTCAGCGGGTCGCGCAGCTGCTCCTCGGCGCGGGCGCGGGCTATCCACAGGGTGGAGTCGAGGGCGATGAGCGGGATGGAGAACAGCGGCAGCAGGATGGGGTTGGCGACGGCGACCACGCACACCAGCGGGGCGATGCCCAGCAGCGCGACCGCGACCAGGCCCTGTCGGGCCAGGGCGGTGCAGGCGACGGTGGGCAGGCCGCCGGTGCGCGGGGCGTGCAGGTACCACAGCAGGGTGCGGGTGACCGCGAGGTAGGCGGCCGCGGCCAGCATCACCTGGGGCACGGTGTAGGCGGTCCAACTGCCGGGGTTCCAGGGCTGCTCGACCGTCGGTACGCGGCCGAAGGCGCCCAGCACCAGGGCGCCGGCGCCGATGCCGAGGATGTCCACCGCGCCGTGCAGCACGCCCTGCCGCCAGCGGTGGCGCCGGGCTATGCCGACCAGGACGACGACGGTGAGGCTGACCATGCCGGCGGGCACCCAGCCGTAGAGCATGAGGACGGCGAGGGTGAGGGCGGCACCCGAGCCAGTGCCGCCCCACCGGCAGGCGCGGCCGAGCATGACCAGGTGTCCGACGATGATGCCGGTGAGCACGGCCAGGGACCAGCCGACCGTGCCGGACGGGAAGAGCGCGTGGTGGCCGGTGAACGCCCGGTAGAAGCCGGCGCCCAGGGCGAACACCGCAGCCGCGACGAGCGTCGCGGGCAGCACGGGCCGAGACAGGTGCCGTTCGGACTCGGCGCCCGCCAGTCCGGGGGCGCGTTCGGTGGTCAACTGTGCGGAGGCGCGGCCCTCCGCCACGGTGTACTGTCCAACGGCGCGCCCCTCCGGGCCCGGACGCACCGAAGTCCGGCCCCGGCACCACCCCCGCCATGCGCCGGTCATCCGGCGCAGCCGTGAGTGCGCGACAGCGCTCTCGGTCGGTTCCATTCCCGTCCCTCTCACAGCCGGCGGTGCCCACGCCCCGCGGCCCGTTGCCCGACAACCATCAACGGCACCGCGTTGGAAAACCCTTCCACGTACTCATCAAGAGCACGGGGATGCCCCGACCGCAGCTGGGCACGGCAGGCGCACACCTCAACAGTAGGCCGCAGAAGGCTTTCACGGGCAGCGGTCGTCGACGGTTGCCCGAATGCGCCCCGGCCGCCCGTATGCATCTGGTATGCGCCGAACGGGTGGCCTTCAACCGCTACTCGCCGGTCGGAAGCGCGACTTCGGCCGCCGCGTCCGGGCCCTGTTCCAGCAGGACGTTGAAGCCCTCCTCGTTCAGAACAGGCACTTTGAGCTGCATCGCCTTGTCGTATTTCGACCCAGGATTGTCACCCACAACAACGAAGGACGTCTTCTTCGAAACCGAACCGGTCACCTTCGCACCCCGGCTCTGCAGCGCCTCCTTGGCGCCGTCGCGCGTGAAGTGTTCGAGCGTGCCGGTGACCACGACGGTCAGCCCCTCGAGCGGGCGCGGGCCTTCGTCCTCGCCGGAGCCCTCCTCCTCCATGCGGACGCCCGCGGCCTTCCACTTGCGGATGATCTCCTGGTGCCACTCCTCGGCGAACCACTCCTTGAGGGAGGCGGCGATGATCGGGCCTACGCCGTCGGTGTTCGCCAACTCCTCCTCACTGGCCTGCTCGATGCGGTCGATGGAACGGAACTCGCGGGCCAGCGCCTCGGCGGCGACCGGCCCGACGTGACGGATCGACAGGCCGGTGAGGATACGGGCGAGCGGGCGCTGCTTGGCGGCTGCGATGTTCTCCAGCATGGCAAGCGCGTTCTTCTTGGGCTCGCCCTGCTGGTTGGCGAAGACCCTGACGACCTTCTCCTCACCGGTCTTCGGGTCGCGCTTGGGCAGACCGCTGTCCTGGTCGAGGACGTAGGCCTTGATGGGCAGCAACTGCTCGACGGTGAGGTCGAACAGGTCGCCCTCGTCCTTCAGCGGCGGCTCCTCGGGCTCCAGCGGCTTGGTGAGGGCGGCCGCGGCGACGTACCCGAAGTGCTCGATGTCCAGCGCCTTGCGACCCGCGAGATAGAAGAGGCGTTCGCGCAACTGGGCAGGACACGTACGGGCGTTCGGGCAGCGGAGGTCGACGTCGCCCTCCTTCATCGGCCTGAGCGGCGTACCGCACTCGGGGCACTCGGACGGCATCACGAACTCGCGCTCGCTGCCGTCACGCAGGTCGACGACCGGGCCGAGGATCTCCGGGATGACGTCACCCGCCTTGCGCAGCACCACCGTGTCGCCGATGAGGACGCCCTTGGCCTTGACGACGTCCTGGTTGTGCAGCGTGGCGAACTCGACCTCCGAGCCCGCGACCGTGACCGGTTCGACCTGGGCGTACGGCGTGACCCGGCCCGTACGGCCCACGCCCACGCGGATGTTGACGAGCTTGGTGTTGACCTCTTCCGGCGCGTACTTGTAGGCGATCGCCCAGCGCGGGGCGCGCGAGGTGGAGCCGAGGCGGCCCTGGAGCGGGATCTCGTCGACCTTGACGACGACGCCGTCGATCTCGTGCTCCACGGAGTGGCGGTTCTCGCCGTAGTAGGCGATGAACTCGCGGACGCCGTCGAGGTCGTCGACCACCTTGGTGTGCCGGGAGGTGGGCAGGCCCCAGGTCTTCAGCAGGTCGTAGGCCTGGGAGAGGCGGGTGAGGCCCTCGAAGCCCTCCAGGGCGCCGATGCCGTGGACCACCATGTGCAGGGGGCGGGTGGCGGTGACGCGCGGGTCCTTCTGGCGCAGCGAACCGGCCGCTGCGTTGCGCGGGTTGGCGAAGGGCTTGTCGCCGGCCGCGACCAGGCGGGCGTTGAGCTCCTCGAACTTCTCCATCGGGAAGTAGACCTCGCCGCGGACCTCCACGAGGTCCGGGACGCGGTCGCCCTTCAGGCGGTCCGGAATCTCCGCGATCGTCCGGACATTGGGGGTGATGTCCTCGCCGGTGCGGCCGTCGCCGCGGGTGGCCGCGCGGGTGAGGCGGCCACGCTCGTAGGTGAGGTTGACGGCGAGGCCGTCGACCTTCAGCTCGCACAGGAAGTGGTACTCCTGGTCGCCCAGTTCTCTGGCGACACGGTCGGCCCAGGCGGCGAGATCGTCGTCGTTGAAGGTGTTGTCCAGGGAGAGCATGCGCTGGCGGTGCTCGACCTCCGTGAACTCCGTCTCGTACGACCCCGCGACCTTCTGGGTCGGCGAGTCGGGCGTGCGCAGCTCCGGGTACTCCTCCTCCAACGCCTCCAGGGAGCGCAGGAGCTGGTCGAACTGGGCGTCGCTGATGACGGGAGCGTCCTTCACGTAGTACCGGAAGCGGTGCTCCTCGACCTGCTCCGCCAGCCGCGCGTGCTTCTCCCGTGCCTCGGCGGGCACCGTCGTCTCCGCTTGCTTGTCGCCGGCCACCGTGTTGTCCTCCCGTTACTCTGGGTTGTCCGCGAGGGATCTCGCCGCCCGGACGCAGTGGGCGAGCGCCTGGCGTGCGTACGCGGGGGAAGCGCCCGCGAGTCCGCATGCCGAGGTGATGGTGACCGCCTCCGCGAGAAGCCCCGGTTGCAGCCCCAGCCTGCGCCACAGCGTCCTGACACCCATGACGCTACCGGCAGGGTCTGACAATGGGCCGTCCGCGGTCGGGACGACACCGGCGAAGAGCCGGGTGCCTCCTTCCACGGCTTCTCCGATCGCGTCGTCGTCACGCTCGGTGAGGAGCGAGAGGTCGAGGGAGATCGCCGCCGCGCCCGCGCGGCGCAGGAGGGCGATCGGGACGTCCGGTGCGCACGAGTGGACCACGACGGGACCTCGGGCGTGAACCCCGAGGACGTCCCGGAGCGTGGCCTCGACGACCTGCCGGTCGACGGCCCGGTGGGTGCGGTAGCCGCTGGCGGTCTTCACCTGGCCGCGCAGGACGGCGGTGAGGGAGGGCTCGTCGAGCTGCAGGACGAGCTGCGCGCCGGGGACGCGACGCTGCACCTCGGCGAGATGGAGCCGCAGCCCCTCGGCGAGCGATGCGGCCAGGTCCCGGCAGGCGCCGGGATCGGAGAGGGCGGCCTCGCCGTTCTTCAGTTCCAGGTGGGCGGCGAGGGTCCAGGGGCCGACGGCCTGCACCTTCAACGGGCCCTCGTATCCCTGCGTGAACTCCTCCAGCGCGTCCAGGTCCTCCCCGAGCCACGACCGCGCCCGATGGGTGTCCCGCCCCGGCCGGTCCCCGATCCGCCACCCGCTGGGCTCCACGCGCGCGTACAGCTCGACCAGCATCCCCGCGGTCCGCCCGACCATGTCGGCCCCGGGCCCGCGGGCAGGCAGCTCGGGCAGGAAGGGGAAGTCCTCGAAGGTGTCGGTGACGGTCTTGGCCGCCTCCCGGGCGTCGCCGCCCGGCATCGACCCGACGCCGGTGGCGGCACCGAACCTGAACTCGCTGTTTTCAGTCACCCCCGAAGCGTATGCCGCCGGCGGTGGGGCCGATTCAGGGTGCCTGTGCCCGTTCCGGGGTGCCCGGTGCCGCTGCGGCCGTCCCCGGGGGCTGCCGCCCCCGGATCCCCGCTTCGGCCTGAACGGCCTCGTCCTCAAACGCCGGACGGGCTGGGATGCCGCCGACCAAAGCCGAAGAGGCACCGCTTCCCGCTCCGGCTCCGCGGCGGGTGGGTGGGGGCCCGGGATGGCTGTCCTCGTCCCTGAACACCGGGCCGGCCGAGTGCCGCCGGTCCGCGCTGAGCAGCGACCGTCGGCGCCGCGGAAGCCCCTGTCACCGCCCCGGTCGCACCGTCAGTTCGTTGACCTCCGCGTCCCTCGGGAGGTCCAGGGCCATCAGGATCGTCGTCGCGACCGACTCGGGGTTGATCCACTTCCCGGGGTCGTATTCCTTGCCCTCCTGCTGGTGGACCTTCGCCTGCATGGGGCTCGCCGTGCGGCCGGGGTAGACCGAGGTGACGCGGATGCCGTTGGCGTGTTCCTCGTGGCGGAGGGAGTCGGCGAGGGCCTTCAGACCGTGCTTCGACGCCGCGTACGCGGACCAGTCGGCGTGGGCGTTCAGGCCGGCGCCCGAGTTCACGAACACCACGTGGCCGCGTGACGCGCGCAGCTGGGGCAGGAAGTGGCGGGTCAGCTCGGCGGGGGCGATCAGGTTGACGTTGAGCTGCTGGTGCCAGGCCTTGGGGGTCAGCTCGCCGACCGGGCCCAGGTCGACCACGCCCGCGATGTGAAGGAGGGAGTCCACCCGGTCGGGAAGCGTCTGGTGCGAGAAGGCCCAGCTCAGCCGGTCCGGGTCAGCCAGGTCGCCGACCAGCGTCCGGGCGCCGGGGAACTCGGCCGCCAGCTCCTTCGCCCTTCCCGCATCACGCGCGTGCAGCACGAGGTCGTCCCCGCGCGCGTGCAGGCGGCGGGCCACGGCCGCGCCGATGCCGGAACCCGCCCCGGTGATCACATGTGTAGCCATGCCCGCCATGCTCGCACCACCGCCTCAGCGGCCGCCGAGCGACTCCTCCAGGTAGGTCATCGCGCTCGCCGGCTCCTCGGCGAAGAACACCAGGTCGCTCAGCGGCCGCGGCAGGAACCCCTCGGCCTCCATGCGGCGGAACTGCTCCTCGAGGCCGTCGTAGAAGCCGGCCGTGTTCAGCAGCACGACCGGCTTGTCCGTCCGGCCGTGCTTCTTCAGCTCCAGGATCTCGGTGGCCTCGTCGAGCGTTCCGGTGCCGCCCACCATGATCACCACCGCGTCGGCCTTCTCCAGCAGGAGCTTCTTGCGTTCGGCGAGGTCCCGCGCGATCACCATCTCGTCGGCGCCCGGCCGGGCCTTGGCCGAGAGGAAGTCGACCGAGACGCCGACGAGCCGGCCGCCCGCCTCCTGCACGCCGTCGGCGACCACCTTCATCAGCCCGACGTCGGAACCTCCCCACACCAGGCTGTGCCCGCCCTTGCCGATCAGCTTGGCGAAGTCCCGCGCGGGGCGCGTGTAGCGGTCGTCGAGGTCGGCGGCGGAGAGGAAGACGCAGATGTTCATGCGCCCACCGTACGCGGGAGGGGAAGCATGTGCCGTACACGGGAAGAACCCCGCCCCCGCGGACGCTATGCAGGTATGACTCAAGGACACACGATCACCATCGAGCACGGCACGCAGCGCGTACGGGTCGTCCACGGCGACCAGGTCCTCGCGGAGAGCGACCGGCCCCTCGTGCTGCGCGAGACCGGCTGCCCGGTGCGCTACTACCTCCCCGCCGAGGACGTACGCCTCGACCTCCTCACTCCCTCCGACACGCACACCTACTGCCCCTTCAAGGGGACGGCGTCGTACTGGTCCGTGCCGGGCGCGGCGGACCTCGTCTGGGCGTATCCGGATCCCAAGCCCGATGTCGCCGAGATCAAGGACCACCTCTGCTTCTACGAAGCAGAAGCGTGGTGACCGACTGGGTGTCACGCCGCCGACCGACTTCCGGCGCCTCCCGGATGAGTTCCGTCTCCCGTGGCAGTCTTCACAGACATGGACAAGAAGACCATCTCGCGTGACGGCACCTCCATCGCCTACCACCGCACCGGACAGGGCCCGGTGGTCGTCCTCGTCAGCGGCGCGATGTCGACGGGGGCCACGGTGGCGCCGCTGGCGGCTGCCCTTTCGGACCGCTTCAGCGCCGTCGTGTACGACCGCCGGGGCCGCGGCGAGAGCGGGGACACGGCGCCGTACGCGGTGCAGCGCGAGGTCGAGGACCTCGCGGCGGTGATCGAGGCGGTGGGCGGCGAGGCGGCGCTCTACGGCACCTCGTCGGGCGGCGCGCTGGCACTGCACGCGGCGGCAAGCGGGCTGCCGGTCCGTCAAGTGGCCGTCTACGAGCCGCCGTTCGCCCTGTACGAGGGCGGCGCCGAGGAGCGCGCGCAGTACACCGGCAACCTGACCAAGGCGCTCGCGGAGGACCGGCGCGGGGACGCGGTCGAGCTGTTCCTCCGGCTCACCGGCCTGGCTCCGGAGATGATCGCCAACGCCCGCCAGTCCCCCATGTGGGCCGGCATGGAGGCGATCGCACCCACGCTCGCGTACGACAACGCCGTGATGGGCGACGGCCTGGTCCCCCGCGACCGGCTGGCCACGATCACGGTGCCGGTCCTGGCCCTTGCGGGCGGCGCGAGCCCGGACTGGATGCGTGAGGCGGCCCAGCAGATCGTGCAGAGCGTGCCCCAGGGGACGCACCGAACCCTGGAGGGCCAGACCCACGCGGTGGAGCCGCAGGTCCTGGCGCCGGTGCTGGCGGAGTTCTTCGGCGTGTAGCTCCGGCGGTTACGCGGCCCCGGCCTGCGGGGTTCCGGTCACGCCACCCCGGCCGTCGCCCGGACCGTCGACGCGATGGTCGCCGAGCCCACCACGCGCGTGCCGTCGTACAGGACGATCGCCTGTCCGGGGGCGACGCCGCGGACCGGCTCGGTGAAGGTCACCCGGAGCTCGCCGTCGACGAGTTCGGCGGTGACCTCGGTCTCGCCGCCGTGGGCGCGCAGCTGGGCGGTGTAGGTGCCGGGGCCGGTCGGGGCGGTGCCGCACCAGCGCGGCTTGATCGCCGTGAGCCCGCTGACGTCCAGGGCGGACGCTGGTCCGACCATCACGGTGTTCGTCACCGGGGAGATGTCCAGGACGTAGCGCGGCTTGCCGTCGGGGGCCGGGGTGGCGATCCTGAGGCCCTTGCGCTGGCCGATGGTGAAGCCGTACGCGCCCTCGTGCGTGCCCAGCTTGGTGCCGGACTCGTCGACGATGTCGCCCTCGGCCTTGCCGAGCCGCCGGGCGAGGAAGCCCTGGGTGTCGCCGTCGGCGATGAAGCAGATGTCGTGCGAGTCCGGCTTCTTGGCGACGGCGAGTCCGCGGCGCTCGGCCTCCGCGCGGATCTCGTCCTTGGTGGTGACCGTGTCGCCGAGCGGGAACATCGCGTGCGCCAGCTGCTTCTCGTCGAGCACACCGAGGACGTACGACTGGTCCTTGGCCATGTCGGAGGCGCGGTGCAGCTCGCGCGTGCCGTCGGGCAGCGTGACGATCTTCGCGTAGTGGCCGGTGCAGACCGCGTCGAAGCCGAGGGCCAGCGCCTTGTCCAGGAGCGCGGCGAACTTGATCTTCTCGTTGCAGCGCAGGCACGGGTTCGGGGTGCGGCCGGCCTCGTACTCGGCGACGAAGTCCTCGACGACGTCCTCATGGAAGCGGTCGGCGAGGTCCCAGACGTAGAACGGGATGCCGATGACATCCGCGGCGCGGCGGGCGTCGCGCGAGTCCTCGATGGTGCAACAGCCGCGCGCGCCCGTGCGGAACGACTGCGGGTTCGCGGAGAGTGCGAGGTGGACGCCGGTCACGTCGTGGCCGGCTTCCGCGGCGCGCGCGGCGGCGACGGCGGAGTCGACTCCGCCCGACATGGCGGCGAGGACGCGGAGGGGGCGCTGCGGGGTGTCAGTCATAGCTCTTCCAGAGTACGGGGCCGCGGGAACCGGGGCGGCCGCATATCCGTTGAAAATCGCATGGGGGCGACGAAGGACGACACGGGGCGGCGGCCGGCGCGGCGGGCGGTGCTCATCGGCGGGGCGGTGGCGGCCGTGGGCGGGGCCGCGCTGCCCGGGACGAACTGTCCCGGCTGTGGTGGCGGCTGCCGGGTGTGGAGAAGCCGCGGGTGGCGGGCGCGGTGGACTTCCGGGGCGCGCGGTGGGTGGCGGCCTCCCCGGCGAACTACCGGCGGGCGGACCGCCCGGACGACTACTCCATCGACCGGGTCGTCATCCATGTCACGCAGGGCAGCTACGCAACCGCGGTGAAGGTCTTCCAGGACCCGGGGCACGGGGCCGCCGCGCACTACACCGTCCGCCGGGACGGGCACGTCACACAGCTGATCCGCGAGCTGGACGTGGCCTTCCACGCGGGCAACCGGGCCTACAACGAGCGGAGCGTCGGCATCGAGCACGAGGGCTTCGTCGAGCGGTCCTCGTCCTTCACGGACGCGATGTACGCCGCCTCGGCGCGGCTGACGGCCCGGATCTGCGGGCGGTACGGCATACCCGTCGACCGGCAGCACATCATCGGCCACGTGGAGGTGCCGGGGACGGATCACACGGATCCGGGGCCGCACTGGGACTGGGACCGCTACCCACGGTCGGTGCGGCAGGCGCGCACGGCGAAGGCATAGTCGGCCGGGAGCGGACCGGAACAGGCCAGCCCGCGAGAATTAAAGAAAAAAATCATGCTTCAGACCCTTATGCCCGACTACATCAGGTCTATAGTGATAACAGACCTACGGGACGAGTGAGGGAGTCCGACCGGAGTAGCCGACTTTGGCGTGAGGCTTAGACCTCCGCCAGGGCCGACATCGACGGTGGGGCTGAGAGGCCGAAAAGTCGAAAGACTGGACAGCGACCCCTAGTACCTGATCCGGGCAATGCCGGCGAAGGGAACCCGTCTCGTAGGTCGTTTGCGTCTGTACTGGCTCTGTACTGGCTCTGTACTGGCTCTGTACTGGCTCTGTACAGGCGGAGGACTCTTTACAGGCTGAGGCCCGCCGCCTGTCCTAGCTGAGGCCCGCCGCGCGGGCGCGTTCCACCGCGGGGCCGATGGCCTTGGCGACCGCTTCCACGTCCGCCTCCGTAGAGGTGTGGCCGAAGGAGAAGCGGAGGGTGCCGCGGGCCAGGTCCGGGTCGGTGCCGGTGGCCAGAAGGACGTGGCTGGGCTGCGCGACGCCCGCGGTGCAGGCGGAGCCGGTCGAGCACTCGATGCCCTGGGCGTCCAGCAGGAGCAGCAGGGAGTCGCCCTCGCAGCCGGGGAAGGTGAAGTGGGCGTTGGCCGGGAGACGGTCCACCGGGTCACCGCCCAGGATCGCGTCCGGCACCGCCGCGCGGACCGCGGCGATCAGGTCGTCGCGCAGGGCGCCGATCTCGCGGGCGAACCACTCGCGCTGCTCGGCGGCCAGACGGCCGGCCACCGCGAAGGACGCGATCGCGGGGACGTCGAGGGTGCCGGAGCGGACGTGGCGCTCCTGGCCGCCGCCGTGCAGGACGGGTATCGGGGTGTACTCGCGGCCGAGGATCAGGGCGCCGATGCCGTACGGGCCGCCGATCTTGTGTCCGGAGACCGTCATCGCGGCGAGGCCGGAGGCGGCGAAGTCGACCGGGACCTGGCCGAAGGCCTGGACTGCGTCGGCGTGCAGGGGGATGCCGAACTCCCCCGCCACCTCCGCCAGTTCACGGACCGGCAGCACCGTGCCGATCTCGTTGTTCGCCCACATGACGGTGGCCAGGGCGACGTCGTCGGGGTTGCGGGCGATGGCCTCGCGCAGGGCCTCGGGGTGGACGCGGCCGTAGGTGTCGACCGGGAGGTACTCGACGGTGGCGCCCTCGTGTTCGCCGAGCCAGTGGACGGCGTCGAGGACCGCGTGGTGCTCGACGGGGCTGGCGAGGACGCGGGTACGGGCCGGGTCGGCGTCACGCCGGGACCAGTACAGGCCCTTCACGGCGAGGTTGTCGGCCTCGGTGCCGCCGGAGGTGAAGACGACCTCGCTGGGGCGGGCGCCGAGGGCTTCGGCGAGGGTTTCGCGGGACTCCTCGACCGTGCGGCGGGCCCTACGGCCGGATGCATGGAGGGAGGAGGCGTTGCCGGTGACGCTCAGCTGGGCGGTCAGCGCCTCTGCCGCCTCCGGGAGCATCGGGGTGGTCGCGGCGTGGTCGAGGTAAGCCATGGTGAGCCCGATTCTACGGGGCGCGTGTGGCCGACCTCGGCCGAGTCTCGGCCGGGGTTGCCATTGCGGGCGGGATTGCGGGCGGGGGTGTGCGCCCCGTCGTCCTCGGGGCCGCAACCGTGGATTGCCCTCGGCCTGCTCAGAAACTCCACGACACCGTGCTGTCCGCCTGCATGAAGGCGAGCAGGACCACGAGGTCGGCGACTCCGAGGGCCAGGCCCAGGTATGCGCGGCCACGGCGGGTCGTGCCGCGCCACAGGGCCGCGCCGGCCAGGGCGATGGCGATGGGGCCAAGGAAGACGTTCAGGACGAGGAGGCCGAGCAGGCCGAGGACGAAGGACGCGACGGCCATGCCGTCGGCGTCGCGTGTACCGGTGCGGCGAGTGGCCGGTGCGGTGAGTTGCATGGTGGGTCAGCTCCCGACGGTCGGACGGACGAGACGGTCAGAGGGACAACGGCGAGACGGTCAGAGGGACAGCGGGTCAGTTGGCCGACGTACCGCGCCGGCGGCCATGGCGCTCGCGGAGCGCGAAGACGACGAGCCAGGCGGCGATCACGACGGCGGCGACGACGGTGAAGCCCAGCGGTGCATGGGCCACGGTGCCCATGACCACACCGAGCAGCAGAAGTGCGGCGACGAGGAACAGCATGGGATCAGATCCCCCTCCAAGGTGCTTCCGAGGGGCTTTTGGATCGCCCCTCGTGAAGTTTTGGTGAACGGATGTAGTTACAGTTGTTCACTGACTTCCGAGTCTAGCGTGTCCAGGGCTTTGAAATTCAAGAGAACAGTTGTTAACTGCATGGCATGAGTCACACCCTCGGCATCCGGCAGGCCCAGAAGCAGAAGACCCGAAAGGCGCTCCTGGACGCGGCGTTGGGGCTGCTGGAGGAGCAGAGCCTGAGCAGCCTGGGCCTGCGCGAGGTCACGCGCGCCGTCGGCGTCGCCCCGACCGCCTTCTACCGGCACTTCCGCTCCACGGCGGACCTCGGCGTGGCCCTGGTCGAGGAAGCCCTGGGCAGCCTGCACCCGATGATCCGGACGACGGTGTCCACGGCGGACGACAGCGAGGAACGCATCACGCGCGCCATCGAACTGATCGCCCGTCATGTGGACGCGTACCCCGCCCACGTCCGTTTCATCGCCCGTGAGCGACATGGCGGGGTCCAGCCGGTGCGGGAGGCCATCCGGGAGCAACTGGTCCGGTTCGCCCGGGAGGTGAAGGACGAGCTGGCGAAGGACCCGGAGTCCGAGGGCTGGAGCGACGACGACCTGCTCATGCTCGCCCACCTGTACGTCGACCAGATGCTGATCACCGCCTCGCTCTTCCTGGAGGCGCTGGACGCCCCGGAGGAGGAGCGGGAGCACGTGACCCAGGTCGCGACCCGGCAGCTGCGGCTGATCAGCATCGGCCGCCGGCACTGGCTGGACTGAGCCCGAGCCGGCAGCTTCGGGCTTCCTCGGGCTCACTCTGTCCCCGGCCTGCGCGTCGGGCAAAGCGGATCCCAAGAGGCCCCGCCGACCAGGGATTACACCTGCCGTCCTCGCCTGCTCACTGGTACAGCTCCGTGATTGAGGCGGCCGCCGCCCTGAGTTCTTCGCGCACCTCGGGCGGGGAGAGCACCTCCACCTGATCGGTGAACGAGAGCAGTTGGCGGGCCTCGCGGACGAAGCCGTACGACAGCCGGGCGGTCACCCACTCGCTCTCGCCGTCGTCGTCGGGGAGTTCGACGAGCGACGAGGCGTTCAGGCGCAGGAACATGTCGAGGCGGTCCCGCCGCACCCGTACGGTGACGTCCAGTCCGCCGGGCCGTTCCTCGACCTGGCGGCGCAACACCTCCCAGGCGTCGGCGAGTTCGACGCCGGGCCGACGCCGCACGGGGTCGTCCAGGAGCCGGGCCGAGTGCACCCGGTCGGCGCGGAAGAGCTGCGGTTTCGCGCGCCGGTCGGCGACCAGGTACCAGACGCCCGCCTTGGACACGAGACCGTAGGGGTCGACCGTGTACGTCCGCGTCTGCCGCTCCCCGCTGTGCCGGTAACGCAGCTTCAGGCGCCGGTCGGCGAACACCGCGTCCTGCAGGACGTCGAGGTCGACGGCCTTTAGCGGTCCGCCCTTCCAGCGCGTGGCGTCGACCAGGACACGGCGGCTGGTCGCCTCCGCGGCCGGCCGGTGCGGTGCCGGCAGCGCGGCCATCACCTTGCGCAGCGCCGAGCCGAGCGCCGCGTCCAGGCCGAGCGCGGCGTGCGCGCCCTGCGCGGCCAGGACGAACAGGGCGCGGGACTCGTCGGCGGTCAGGCCGGTGACGTCCGTACGGAATCCGGCGAGCAGCTCGATGCCGCCGTGCCGCCCGCGCTCGGCGTACACGGGGACACCGGAGGCCGACAGGGCCTCGATGTCGCGGTAGATGGTGCGCACCGACACCTCGAGCCGTTCGGCGAGTTCGTGCGCGGGCACGCGACCCGGGTCTGCAGGAGCAGCAGGATCGACAGCAGGCGGTCGGACTTCACGCCGCCAGAATCGCGCCGCGTGCGGTCCGGGGCAAATGTTGACGGAAACTGTCACGTTATGCGGGGATCCTCGGGCCGTACCGACTCACGGAGAGGCGACTCATGGACACCATCGACCCCCGCCCGCTGTACACCCGCGCCACCGAGCAGGCGGCGGCGCTCATCAAGACCGTACGGCCCGAGCAGCTGGCCGGGCCCACTCCCTGTACCGAGTTCGACGTGCGCACCCTGCTGAGCCACGTCGTCGGTGGCACCGTGCGCATCGCGGTCGTCGGCGAGGGCGGCGACGGACTCGCCGTACGGCCGTTCGCCGACGGCGTCGAGGACGACGGCTGGGTGGCGGCCTACGACGAGGTCCGTACGCGGGTCCTCAAGGCCTGGGCGGGCGACGAGCGCCTGGCGGCGACGGTCCGCGTGCCGTGGGGCGCGGTCATCCCCGGGCGCGCCGCCCTGTCCGGATATGTCATGGAGCTGGTGACGCACACCTGGGACCTGAACGAGGCGCTCGGCCGCCCCCTCGAACTCGACCCCGAACTCGCCGAGTTCGCTCTCACCACCGCCCGCCGTGTCCTGCCCGACCCGCAGCGCGACGCGGACACACCCTTCGACGCGGCCCGCCCCGCGCCCGAAGGGGCGGGCGTCCACGAGGAGTTGGCGGCCTGGCTGGGTCGCAGGCCGCTCAGCAGAGCCTGACCCGTGCCAGCTGCCGGGACTGCGCCACCAGCCGGTCGGCGCTGTCCCACACCTCGGCGTCCTCCTCCAGGAAGCCGCCGGCGAGGTTGCGCGTGGTGATGGAGACGCGCAGCGGGCCCGGGGCCGGCCGGGAGCGGACGTGCACGGTCAGCTCGACCGTCGGCACCCAGCCGCTCAGGCCGAGCTCGAAGGCGGTGGGGGGCAACGCGTCCACGGCGAGCAGCAGGGAGAGGGGGTCGGCGTCGCGGCCGTCGGCGAGGCCGAACCAGGCCCGCATCTCCCCCTTGCCGGAGGGCGAGCCGAGCGCCCAGCCCAGGGTGGCCGGGTCCAGCTTGAGCATCAGGCGGTCGGCGATGGCCGAGCTGCCGGGGACGGGAGCCGGACCGTCCTCGGGCCCGAAGCACTGGTCCATCGGCGGGATCGCGGGCGGCTTCGCCGTGGTGCGGACGTCGTCGGGCAGCGCGTCCAGGTCGCCGTACGAGGCCAGGACGCGGATGCGTTCGACCTCGCGGCCCTCCTCGTCGTACTGGAAGAGGGAGGCCTGGCCGGTGGAGAGGGTGCGGCCGGTGCGGACGACGTCCGTGCGGACCACGGCCGGCCCGGGCTGGGACGCGGTCAGGTAGTGCGCCGAGATCGTGAACGGATGCGGGTGCGGCAGGGCGTCCGCGAGGGCGCGGCCGAGCACGGCCAGCAGATAGCCGCCGTTGACGGCGTTGATGATCGTCCAGCCGGCGGAGAGGTCAATGTCGTAGACGCCGGGTGCGCGCAGGGTGACCGCGGTGTCACGGTCGAACTCGCTGTCGCCGATCGTGGCCCGCACGGCCGGTACGGAAGCTGCTTCTGGCATGCGTGAACCGTACAACAGGAAACTACTAAGCGGTAGCTTTGGCTGGTGTGATCATGTGACACGCGTCGCTTCATGGGTGAGGCTCCGGCAATTTCTCGGTAAGTGTCCGTACTCGTCCGTAACCCGAGGCCCTCTTTTTCCCTCTATGGGGACATGAGCCTCACCGGGACTCCGTTCCTGTACACGACCATCGCGCTGGCCGTCGTCGCCCTGGTGCTGCCCTTCGTGCTGTGGACGCGCCTGAAGGGCCCCAGGGTGCTGCGCAACGCCGTCCGGGCGCTGATGCTGCTGTTCGCCCAGACCACGGCCGTCACCCTGGTCTTCGTGCTGGTCAACAACGCCAACAACCTGTACGACAACTGGTCCGACCTGCTCGGCACGGGCAACCACGTGCAGCAGGCCGCCGACCTGGGCGCCGACGGCACGGGCGGGATCGCCTACCGCAAGCTGCCCAAGGTGCGGCAGACGTTCACCCAGGCCGACGGCCCCGGGATGCACGCGGCCGGCGGGGTCAAGGTCACCCAGCTCAAGGGCCGGGTCTCGGGCGTGAACGCCGAGGTCTACGTCTGGCTGCCGCCGCAGTACGACGAGCCCGCCTACCGCACCAAGAAGTTCCCCGTCGTCGAGCTGCTGTCCGGCTACCCGGGCTCGGCGAAGGCCTGGTTCGGCTCCCTGAAGGTGCACAAGCAGCTGCTGCCGCTGATGAAGAGCGGCCGGGTCGCGCCGTTCATCCTGGTCGCCCCGCGCACCAACCTCATCGCCAAGATCGACACGGGCTGCGCCAACATCCCGGGCACCGTGAACGCGGACTCCTGGCTGAGCATCGACGTACCGAAGATGATCACGGACAACTTCCGCGCCGAGTCCGCGCCGAACGGCTGGGCGACCGCCGGCTACTCGGCCGGGGCGCACTGCGCGACCAAGCTCGCGGTCGCGCACCCCGACCGCTACCGGGCCGCGGTGAGCCTCTCCGGCTACAACGACCCCATAGGTGAACGCAATTCACTCGCCGCCCAGAGCATCGAGCTGCGCCGGGCGAACAACCCGTACGTCCTGTTGAAGAAGTACCGCACGCCGCCCCGGATAGCGCTCTACCTCTCCGGCGAGTCCGGCGACGGGTACCAGGCCGGCGTCGCCCTGGAGCAGATCGCGAAGCCGCCGACGACCGTGCGCGTGGTCTTCCTGCCGCGCAACTCGGGCCCCCACAGCATGGCTCTGTGGCGGCCGCAGGTGCCGACGGTGTTCCGCTGGCTGACGGTGGAGCTGGGGCAGAACTCCGCCCACCACACCCGGACGTCTACTCCTCCCGTACCGTCGACCGCCGGTTCCACGCACGCGGCGCTCGCCAGTGGAACCTCATCGCAAGCAGGCGCAGGACGAAAGCGGTGACCACCGCGAGCCCGCTCGTGAAGGGGGTCAGCGCGTCGTAGCGGATGCACAGCACCACCATGGTGGCGCCGACCATCGCCGGGACCGCGTACAGATCGCGGTCCCAGCGCAGCAGCGAGGGCACCTCGTTGGCGAGCACGTCCCGCAGCACACCGCCGCCCACGGCGGTGGCCAGACCCAGGGCCGCCGACGCGGTGAGGCCGAGCCCGTAGTCGTACGCCTTCGTCGTGCCGGCGACGCAGAACAGGCCGAGGCCGGCCGCGTCGAAGACGTTGACCGCGACCTGGATGCGCTCCACGTGCGGGTGCAGGAAGAAGACCAGGAGCGCGGCGAGCAGCGGGGTGATGAAGTACCCGAGGTCCGTGAAGGCGGACGGTGGTACGGCCCCGATGACCAGGTCGCGGAACAGCCCTCCGCCCAGCGCGGTGGCCTCGGCGAGGACGGCGATGCCGAAGACGTCGAAGTTCTTGCGGACGGCCAGCAGCGCGCCGGAGATGGCGAACACGAAGATGCCGACCAGGTCGAGCGTGTGCTGGACGGAGGGGTTGAACAGTTGCTCAAGCACCCCACATTCTTACTCAGAATCGGCTGCCGACCTTACGATGCAAGGTTCAGAGGGCGGGTTTCCCTGTCGTGAAGAGCCACTCCTGGAAAAGGTCGCCGAGCTTTCGCCCGGACACCTTTTCCGCGAGCCGGACGAAGTCGGCCGTGTTCGCGTTGCCGTAGCGGTGCAGCCTCGTCCAGGCGGGCAGCAGCCGGAAGAAGGCCGCGTCGCCGATGCGCTCGCGCAGCGCCTGGAGCGTCATCGCGCCCCGCTGGTAGACGGCGGAGGCGAACATGGTGTCGCGCTGCGGGTCGGCCACCTTGATCTGCCAGAAGGCGCTGTCGGCCGGCCGGGCGTCGTACGCCGCGCGGAAGGAGTCGTGCGCCGAGCGGGTGCCCTGGTGCTCGGCCCACAGCCACTGGGCGTAGGTGGCGAAGCCCTCGTTGAGCCAGATGTCCTTCCAGCGCTCCACCGACACCGAGTCGCCGAACCACTGGTGGGCCAGCTCGTGCACGATCGTCGTCTCGTTGCGCACGGCCGAGTAGGCGGGCTTGGACTGCACCTCCAGCGAGAACCCGGCCTCGGGCATGTCGTCGACGATCGCGCCGGTCTCCTCGAACGGGTACGGCCCGAAGACCTGCGACCAGTAGTCGGTGGCCGCGGCGGTGACGGCGTAGACGTCGACGCTGTTGCTGTTCACCAGCTTCGGGTCGATGGCGACATAGATCGGGATGCCGCCCGGCGTCCTGCCGGTCTTCACGTCGAACTTCCCGATGGTGGCGGTCGCGAGGTACGTCGCCATGGGCCTCGTCTCGCGCCAGTGGGTGTACGTCGAGCCGCCCCTGTCGTACGTCGAGACCAGCCGGCCGTTGGAGACGCCGGTCAGGCCCTTGGGCGCCTTGATCCGGATGTCGTAGGTGGCCTTGTCGGAGGGGTGGTCGCTGGACGGGAACCAGGTGGAGGCGGCGTTGGGCTCGCAGGCGACGAAGACACCGTCACCGGTCTTCATCCAGCCGTAGTTCGAGCCGAACACGATGGGGCCGCCGAGGGGTTCGGGTATGCCGCCGTAGGTGACGGTGACCGTGAAGGTCCTGCCCTTGCGCAGGGCGTCGCGCGGGGTGATGCGCAGTTCGTCGCCGTCGCGGGTGAACCGGGCGCGTCTGCCGTTCACGTCGACCTGGGTGACCTCCAGTTTCTGCAGGTCCAGATCGAAGGAGGACAGGGTCCGAGTGGCGCGGGCCGTCAGCATCGCCCGGCCGTCGAGGCGGTCGGTGTCCGGGTTGTAGGCGATGTCGAGGGCGTAGTGGCGGGCGTCGAAGCCGCCGTTGCCCAGCTGCGGGAAGTAGGGGTCGCCGATGCCGTCCGCGCCGGGGGTGGGGGCGGAGGAGGCGGCGATGACGAGGAAGGAGGCCGCCGCGGTGGCGAGGGATCCTAAACGTGCCGAACGGGAGAGTGCCATGGAGTCTTCCCTTCGAGCGTGCGTCGATCAGCGGATCGCACGGACAGGGTCGACTCTGCGCTCTCCCGTTCGGTCATGCGCATGACTTTGCCAACTTGTCATGCCTTACTTGTCGGTTGACTCCTGACGCTCGGTGTCCGAGTCGTCGGAGGTGGTTGCCCCGGACGCGGCCTCGGCCGGTTCCTCGGAAGAAGCCTCGGCGGCGTCCGACGACTCCTCGGCATCCGAAGACCGGGAGGCGTCCGACGACTCCTCGGCATCCGAAGACCGGGAGGCGTCCGACGACTCCTCGGCATCCGAAGACCGGGAGGCGTCCGACGACTCCTCGGCAT
>NZ_JBEXHW010000009.1:186532-223493 GCF_040608235.1 Streptomyces sp. NPDC005202
ATCCGAGGCCGACTCGGCTGCCTCCGCCTCCGCGGCCTCCACCTCCGCGGCCACCGCCGCCGACGTCGCCGCCGACTCCGCCAGCACCTCGTCGGCCACCAGCTCCGCCGCCTCCTTCGCGGCCGACAGCAGCACCGTGTCCTGCGGGGCCTGGTCCTCGAAGTTCTCGGGGTGGTGGCAGGCGACCCGCTGACCCGGCTTCAGCTCCTTGAGCGGCGGCTCGGTCGTCCGGCAGATCTCGGTCGCCTTCCAGCACCGGGTGTGGAAGCGGCAGCCGCTCGGCGGGGAGATCGGCGAGGGCACGTCGCCCTTGAGCAGGATGCGCTCGCTCTTGGCGTTCTTGCGCCGCGGGTCCGGGATCGGCACGGCCGACATCAGCGCCTTGGTGTACGGGTGCATCGGCGCCTTGTACAGCGAGTCCCGGTCGGCCAGCTCGACGATCTTGCCGAGGTACATCACCGCGATCCGGTCCGAGACGTGCCGGACGACCGACAGGTCATGCGCGATGATCACGTAGGTCAGGCCGAGCTCCTGCTGGAGGTCGTCGAGCAGGTTGACGACCTGCGCCTGGATGGACACGTCCAGCGCGGACACCGGCTCGTCCGCGACGACGAGCTTCGGGTTGAGCGCGAGCGCGCGGGCGATGCCGATGCGCTGGCGCTGGCCGCCGGAGAACTCGTGCGGATAGCGGTTGTAGTGCTCGGGGTTGAGGCCCACGACCGACAGCAGCCGCTGCACTTCCTTCTTGATGCCACCTTCGGGCTCGACGCCCTGGAGCCGGAAGGGAGCGCCGACGATCGTGCCGATGGTGTGACGCGGGTTCAGCGACGAGTACGGATCCTGGAAGATCATCTGCACGTCGCGGCGCAGCGGACGCATCCCGCTGACACCGAGGTGCGTGATGTCCTTGCCCTCGAACTCGATGGTGCCGGCGGTCGGTTCGAGCAGCCGGGTGATCAACCGGCCCATCGTCGACTTGCCGCAGCCGGACTCGCCCACGACGCCGAGGGTTTCGCCGGACCGCACCTCGAAGTCGAGGCCGTCGACCGCGCGGACCGCGCCGACCTGGCGCTGGAAGAGGCCCTTCTTGATGGGGAAGTGCTTCTGGAGCCCGGTCACCTTCAGCAGGATCTCGCCGGGCGCGGCGTCCTTGGTGAGGGTGGCCGTACCGGAGGCCTCGACCTGCGCGCCGTCGCTCTGTGCAGGGATGCTCACTGCCTTGTCCTCTGCGTTCTCACTCACAGCTTCGGCGCAATCTCTTCGGTCCAGATCCGCTCCCGCTGCTCCTGCGTCATGTGGCAGGCGGCCCAGTGCCGGCCGCCGACCTCGGTGAGCTCGGGACGGACCGTGCGGGTGACGTTGTCCTTCGGGATGTCGGCGTACGGGCAGCGCGGGTTGAAGGCGCAGCCGGACGGGACGTTGATCAGGGAGGGCGGGGAGCCCTTGACCGGGATCAGGCGCTCCTGCTGCTCACGGTCGAGGCGCGGCATCGAGCCGAGCAGGCCCCAGGTGTAGGGGTGCCGGGGCTCGTAGAACACCTTCTCGGCCGGGCCCCGCTCGACGCAGCGGCCGCCGTACATCACCAGGATGTCGTCGGCCAGCTCGGCGACGACGCCCAGGTCGTGGGTGATGACGATGACCGCGGAGCCGAACTCCTTCTGCAGGTCGCGGATCAGGTCGAGGATCTGCGCCTGGACGGTCACGTCGAGGGCGGTGGTCGGCTCGTCCGCGATCAGCAGCTCGGGGTTGTTGACCAGCGACATCGCGATCATCGCGCGCTGGCGCATGCCGCCGGAGAACTCGTGCGGGTAGTTGTCGACCCGCTTGTCGGGCTGCGGGATGCCCACCCGGTCGAGCATCTCGATCGCCCGCCTGCGGGCGGTCTTCTTGTCGACGTCGTGGTGGATGCGGTACGCCTCCACGATCTGCTGGCCGATCGTGTAGTACGGGTGCAGCGCGGACAGCGGGTCCTGGAAGATCATCGCCATCTCGCGGCCGCGCAGCTTGCGCACGTCGTCGGGGTCGGCCGACAGCAACTCGGTGCCGTTCAGCCAGATCTCGCCGGAGATCTGCGCCTTGCGCTTGCCGTACTGGCCGGCGGTGTGCAGGCCCATGATGCCCAGCGAGGTCACCGACTTGCCGGAGCCCGACTCGCCCACGATGCCGAGGGTCTTGCCCTTCTCCAGCTGGAAGCTGAGCCCGTCGACGGACTTGACCAGGCCGTCGTCGGTCGGGAAGTGCACCTTCAGGTCGCGCACTTCCAGGAAGGCGGTCGGGGCGGGCGAGGCGGGGGTGGGCTCGCCCACGGCCGCTCCGCTCTTGCTGAGTTCGGTCATGCGAGCCTCACTCGGGGGTCGATCACGGCGTACAGGACGTCCACCACGAGGTTGGCGAGCAGCACCGCGAGGGAGGTGATCAGGGTGACGCCCAGGATGATGGGCAGGTCCTGGTTCCTGATGGCGTTGAGCACGGCCTGGCCGAGGCCGGGCAGGTTGAACGTGGACTCGGTCAGGATCGCGCCGCCGATGAGGGCGCCGAGGTCCATGCCGAGCATGGTCAGGATGGGCGTCATCGTGGAGCGCATGGCGTGCTTGCCGATGACGGTCTGCTCGCGCAGGCCCTTGGCGCGGGCGGTGCGGATGTAGTCCTCGCCGAGGACCTCCAGCATGGTGGCGCGGGTGATGCGGGCGTACATCGCCGCGTAGAGGAACGCGAGGGTGATCCACGGCAGGATCATGCCGCCGAGCCAGCCGGTGAAGCTGTGGTCGAGGGGCACGTACTCCGCGTCGATCCAGTGCAGGCCAAAGGCGAAGATCGCCAGGCTGAGCATGCCGGTGAAGTAGATGGGGAGGGAGACGCCCGCGAGGGCGACGATCATCGCACTGCGGTCCCAGAGGCTGCCGCGCTTGAGCGCGGAGAGGACACCCGCCGCGACACCGAAGAGCAGCCACAGTACGGCGGCACCGAGCGCGAGACCCAGGGTCACCGGGAAGCGGTCGGTCAGCACCGGCCACACGGCCTGTTCGCTGCGGAAGGAGTAGCCGAAGCACGGCGCGGCGCAGTGGGTGACGTCGCCGCCGGCCGCGTAGGTGCGGCCCGCGAAGATCCCCTTGAAGAACTCCCAGACCTGGACGTAGATCGGGTCGCTCAGGCCCAGCTTCTCCCGCACCGCCTGGACGGCGGCGGGGTCCGCCTGCTTGCCCACGAAGCTCGCGGCAATGTCGACGCCCGCCCACTTGGGGACGAGGAAGAAGATGCCGAAGACCACCATGATGATGACCACCAGCATCACAGCGGCGGCGAACAGCCGCCTGATGAGGTAAGCGAGCACAGCTTACGGCCCGCCGCGGACCGCGGGCCCCGGAGATTGTCCGGTGGCCCGCGGTCACGCCGCGCCGGCCTTCACCTGCCTTTCGTGCCGTACGGCGGGTGTGCCGGGTTTACTTCGTGGACTTCAGACCGAGGTTGACGAAGTCGTACATACCGCTGTAGGCGTCGGTCGTGTACACGTTCGCCAGCCGGTTCGAGCGCCAGTTGATGAACCTCTCGAAGACGAACGGCAGGTAGTAGCCGCCCTCCATGACCTTGTGGTTGATCTCCGTGGCGATCTGGGTCTTCTTCGAGTCGTCCAGCGAGTTGACGTACTGGTCGAACAGGCCGTCGATCGTCTTGTCCTTGATCAGGGCGTAGTTGTTGTTGCCGCTCTGCAGGATGTACTTGCTGTCCCACAGCGGCAGACCGAAGCCCTGGACGGACGGGAAGTCCGGGCCCCAGCCCATGATGATGATGCCGTAGCCCTTCTTCTTCACGTTCGAGGGGCTGCCGATGATGCCGGTGGTCTGCGAGCCGTCGAACTGGTCGATCTGGACGTTGATCCCGACCTTCTTCAGCGACGCCTGGAGGGACTCGGCAGTGGCCACCTCGACCGGCTTGTTGTTGCGGACGGCGATGGTGGTGCTGAAGCCGTTCGGCTTGCCGCAGGCCTTCAGCTCCTCCTTGGCCTTGGCGACGTTGCCGTTCTTGTTGGCGCCGGCGAGCTCGTACGGGTCGTACTTCTGGCCTTCGGAGCCCGGAACGGACGGCGGCAGCATGTTGGTGCCGATGTCACCGCCGGCGACGGGGCCGCCGCGCGCGGTCTGCAGCGAGACGTGGTCGGCGCCGTAGATGACGGCCTTGCGGCAGTGGATGTTGTCGAACGGCTTCACGCTCTGCGGGAAGACCGCGTAGCGGATGTAGCCGGAGACCGGGTTGTCCAGGTTGGCCTTGTGCTGCTTCAGAGCGATCTGGCGGCCCTGCGGCGACATGCCGGTCTGGTTGAGGTCCAGGTCGTAGTCACCGGCGATCAGGCGCTGGTCGAGGTCGTTGGCGTTCGAGAAGAACTTGACCGTGATCTTGTCCGGGTACGCCTTGCGGATCGGGTCCGAGGACGCCTTCCAGTTGGTGTTGCGGACGAGCGTCAGGTCCTTGCCCGGGTTGTACGACTCGAACTTGTACGGGCCGGAGGAGAACGGGTGCAGCTGGTACTTGGACTTGGTGTCCTTGTCCTGGCGGACCGGGGAGGCCGAGACCAGGGCCAGCATCTTCTCGAAGTCCGAGTTGGCCTTCGGCAGGTGGAAGACGATGGTCTTGTCGTCCGGCGTGTCGATCGCCTTCAGGCCCAGGTGGTCCTTGGCCTTGTCCTTGTAGGGGCCCTGGTACTTGCCGTCCGGGTCCAGGACGTCCTTCAGGTAGGTCGGGCCGCCGGACAGCACGTCCTGCGCCCACACGCGCTCGATGCCGTACTTGACGTCCTTGGAGGTGATCGGCTTGCCGTCCTCCCAGGTGATGCCGTCGCGCAGCGTGTACGTGTAGGTCTTGCCGCCGTCGGTGACCTTGGCGAGACCGGTGGCCAGGTCCGGAGTCAGCTCGGCGCCGGCCTTGCCCGGCTCCGTCTTGTTCGTGACGAGCTGGCGGCTGTAGTAGCGCGCGAAGTTCCACATGAAGCCGTAGTAGCCGCGCGTGGTGTCCCACGAGTCGGCGTCCTGGGCCGCACCGAACTTCAGGGTGCCGCCCTTCTTGGCCGCGGAGGCCTGGGCGACCTTGTTGTTGGCGGCGTCGAAGCCGGCCGCACCGTTCTTCGAACCACCGCCGTCGTTGCCGCCGCCGCACGCCGCCGTGGTCAGCAGCGCGGCGACCACGGCGGCAGCGGCCATGGCCTGCTTGCGCCGCCCTGAGGTGCGTTGGGTAGTCACGATCTCGGATCCTCCGGAATTGATGAGAGACCCCGTGTGTAGTGCCACGGGTCGCTTGGGGTACGGCAGTTCAGCGGGAGCCCTTCGGGTCGAGCGCGTCGCGCACGCCGTCGCCGAAGAGGTTGAAGGCAAGAACGGTGATGAAGATCGCCACGCCCGGGATCACCATGTACATGGGGTCCGAGTCGTAGTAGTCGATCGCGTTCGAAAGCATCTGCCCCCAGGAAGCCGTGGGCGGCTTGACGCCCACGCCCAGAAAGCTGAGTGCCGCCTCGGTGAGGATGTTGGTGGGGATCATCATCGTCGTGTACACGATGATCGGCGCGACGAGGTTGGGCAGCAGCTCCTTGAAGAGGATGTAGAAGCGCCCAGCGCCGAGCGAGCGGGCGGCCTCGACGTACTCGCGTTCGCGCAGCGAGAGCGTCTGGCCGCGCACCACGCGTCCGATGTAGGGCCACCCGAAGAAGCCGATGACCAGGATCATCACGAAGACGCGCACGCCGGTGCCGGTCAGGCCCAGCATCTGGTTCGGCATGACGGAGACCAGCGCGATGATGAACAGCAGCTGCGGGAAGGCGAGCAGGCCGTCCATGACGCGGCTGATGACCGCGTCCACCCAGCCGCCGAAGAAGCCGGCCAGGATGCCGAGGATGGTGCCGAGGACGACGGCGACCACGGCGGACAGGAAGCCGACGAGCAGCGAAATCTGGGCGCCGTAGAGGATGCGGGCGAAGATGTCGCGGCCGCTGACCGGTTCGACGCCGAAGAAGTGGTCACCGCTGATGCCGCCGAGGGAGCCCGCCGGGGTGCCGAACAGCGGGTCGATCAGGTTCTCGTGGTGGGTCTCCGGGTCCTGGCCGACCGCGTGCGCGATCACGGGCGCGAGGATCGCGACCACGATGAGGAAAAGCACGACGATGCCGCCCGTCAGGGCGAGCTTGTCCCGCTTCAGGCGCTCCCAGGCGATCCGGCCCAGGGAACGCCCCTGGACGGCCTTCGCGCCGGCGGTGGCAACCGCCGCTTCGTCGGCCGCGCTCGGGGCTGCTTCCGCGGTCGGCTCGTGCAATGGTGCCGTCATCAGGCAGGGACCCCTCTCAACCGGCGGTAGCCGGCCCGCACTTGCCGCTGTAGCGGCATGATCACTCCGTCGTACACAGGGCGAACGCCCCTTGGTGCGGGAGTCTTCAACGCTTTGGCGATCTGTTGCCAGACTTGACGGGGAATGGATGCCTAAACGTGATGCAGGCTGGGGGGTTCCGTTATCCGGACAGTGGGTAACGGGGGGCGGACGCGGGCCAGTTGGGGCAATCGCGGCGAGAATTGGACTATTCTCCCTGATCTACGCGCGGAGAGGGGCTTCCGGTACCGGTAGCCCGTGCCGGCGATGAGGAGGGAGGGACTGGAGGGACCGGTCAGTAGCCGCCACGGACCGGCGGGTAGCCGTACCCGGCCGCCGGCGCCTGGGCGGGGGCGGCGTGGGCCTCGCGGTCGTAGAACGGGCGGGCGTTGGCACGCATCCACATCGCGACCGGGTCGTACTCGTCGGACATCGCGACGGTCGACACCGGCAGCCCGTCAGGAACGGCGCCGATGGACTGCTGCATCATCGCGCGCACCGAGTCGACGGCCGGGGGCGAGGTGTCGTACACGTCCAGGCCGATGGCGAGGTACGGCGCCCCGAGTGCGGGCTGCACCCAGGCGCGACGCAGCGAGCGGACCGCCGGGGTGCGGTGGGCGTTCTGCGTGAGCAGGGCGTAGAACTGCGGGACTTCGATGGCCGGTTCGGACAGCCGGAGCGGGCCCGCGGGCTGGCGGTCCAGGCCGGTGGCGATGCGGCGCAGGTCGAGCCAGGGGATGCCGACGCCGCCGCCCGGCGCGTGCGGATTCAGCCAGAGGCCGTAGTGGTCGGGGTAGAGGGTGCGGGCGACGTCGAGGCCGTCCACCACCTCGTACGACCGGTTCCAGCCGCTGGCCGACAACTCCTGGGCGGAGGTGACGCAGGGGGCGTAGCCGTGGCCGTCGACCTCCATGTGGCCGTACTGGGCGTCGGGGGAGCCGGCCTGGCCGTGCCACAGCAGCATCCAGACCTGGCCGGAGGACGGGGTCGCGAGCGCGCGCAGCAGCGCCTCGTAGGCGTCGTAACGCCCGGGCGTCACCTGGCGCAGCATCTGCTCGACCTGCCCGGCCGCGGCGGTGCCGCTCGCGCTCACTTTTACCGCCCTCTCGAGGATGTCATGGCCCATGGATATGAAACCAGCTTAGGTGGGTGGCCGACAGGAGCCGCCCAAGAGCTCGGGGCTTGCTGGCGTCCGGCGGCTGCGGGCTGGTTCGTGGCTGGTCGCGCCCACGCGGCAGAGCCGCATATCGATACAGCCCCGCGCCCCTCACGGAGTTTCAGTGGCCGTACTGATAAAAGGGCCGCACCTTCTCGCGCATCCAGTCGGCCACCGGGTCCTGGGCCACGTCCAGCAGGACCAGGTTGACCGGCCAGGTGACCGGGACCCGGCCCAGGGCGCGGCCGAGGGCGTCCATGGGCAGCGCCCGCAGGTCGCCCTCCCACTGGGACAGTTCGACGCCGATGAACATGACCGGGTCGGCGGTCTCGATGGCGGCGAGGCAGCGGCGGGCGGTGAGCACCACGCCGGTCTCGGCGAACTCGGCGGAGGCGGCGGAGAGGAAGTCCACCGGGTCCTCCTGCCAGTCGGGTTCGAAGAGGCGGACGCGGCCGCCGCTCGCCGGGCCGTCCAGCGGGGTCCGGCCCATCCGGCACAGTTCGGCCACGGCCGGCGGCGGCAGCGGGATGCCGACCACGCCCTCCGGGTTGACGGCCATGCCGATCTGCGGGGGCAGCCCGCGGGCGAACTCCACGGCGGGCGCGATGGTGTACGGCATGTGAGAGCCGGCGACCTGCCGGAACTGCTCCTCGGAGCTGAAGACCGGCACGTACGCCTGGCCCTCGATCTCCAGCGTGGGCAGGTCGAGCGGGCCGCTGTGCGGGCCTCCGCCGTTGGGCAGCGGCACCCAGAGGAAGCTGCGGCCGAGGACCTCGATGATCCGGCCGCCGGCCGACGGTATGCCGAGGGACGCCGACAGCACCTCCTCAAGCTCGTTGCCGGGCCATCCGCCGTGCGGGTGGGGGTGCGCCTGTGCCGGGAAGTCCGCGGGAAAGTCCGCCGGGAAGTCCATCTGCCTACCGCCTGCTGGGAACCACTGCTGTGGCTGAAAGGCTAGCGGGTGCCCGAGCGGAGTCCGTCGGCCCGGGAAGCCGATCCGGTACGGGCCCCCTCAACCGCGAAGCCGACCCGGTACGGCCCCCCTCAGCCCACGAAGCCGACCCGGTACGGCCCCCTCAACCCGCGAAACCGATCGGTACCGCCCCCCTCAACCCGCGAAACCGATCCGGCGCAGGACGTCCGCCGCGTCCCGGTCGAGCAGCACCGCCGAGCCGACGCCCTCGGGCAGGTTCCCCTTCTCCACCGCGCGCAGCAGACGGGCGACGGCCCTGCGGTGTCGCACGAAGGCGTACCGCGAGACGCCGCGGCCGCGCTCGCGCTGGCCGGCCAGGGCGGTGCCGGGCGTGACGTCGAGCAGGACCAGGTGCAGCGTGCCGCCGCGGCGGCGGGCGGCGCGGGCCAGCCAGCCGCGCACCCAGGTCTGCGTGCCGCAGTCGTGCACCACGACTCCCCCGCCGGAGCGCAGGGCGCGGCGCAGCCCGGCGTAGTGGGCGAGGCGGACGAGGGGGCGGTAGACCGCGTAGGGCAGGAGGCGGGGCATCCGGGCGTCCCAGCGGTCGCGAGTGTCCTGGGAGTCGACCCTGGTGCCCGGCACCGCGCGGTGCATCAGGGTGGACTTGCCGCTGCCGGGCAGGCCGGTGACCACCACCAGGTCGCGGGGGCCGAAGAGCAGGGCGTGCGGGCTGCGGCCGGCACGGTCGCGCAGGTCGCGGACCACCGGCGCGGGGCGCTCGCCGCACCGCCCGCGGGCCGTGGCTGCGGGCTGCCGGGGCAGGGCGAGGGCCTGCTCGGGCACTGCGAGCGCCGGGGTCGTCGCGGGCACTGTGGTCCTGTTCACCGTGGTCGTCCTCCCCTGGGGTGGGTCACAGTTCCCCTCCCCGCCGAGTGTAAAGAGAAGGTAATGCACGGTGTCTCGCGTTTTCGTTCGCGTACCGCCACAGGCCGGTTACAGATGCGGCCTGCCAGGATCGGGCGTGGCGTGCAATGATGTGCGCGCCAACTGCATACCGGCCGCTTGAATCCGCGCGGGAGAGTTCCCAGCAACCGTCTCGCTGGGGCGCCGAAGGAGCAAGTCCCTCCCTTGAATCTCTCAGGCCCCGTTACCGCGCGGGCGAGGCACATCTGAAAAGCGGGCCGCTGCTGAAGTGGCTCCACCCAAGGTGCAAGCCGTGATCGTCCGTCCGTCGGCGGTCATGGCGAACCTCTCAGGTTCCGATGACAGATGGGGAGGACAGTTCCTCGCCCGTCATGCCCTGGGAGACCGACCGATGAGCAGTACCGAACTCCGTCACACCGCGCTCGATGCGCTGCATCGCTCGCTCGGTGCGACGATGACCGACTTCGCCGGCTGGGACATGCCGCTGCGCTACGGCTCCGAGCGCGACGAGCACCTCGCCGTGCGGACGAAGGCTGGCCTCTTCGACCTGTCGCACATGGGCGAGATCACGGTCACCGGCCCGCAGGCGGCCGCCTTCCTGAACCACGCCCTGGTCGGCAACATCGCCTCCGTCGGCGTCGGCCGCGCCCGCTACACCATGATCTGCCAGGCCGACGGCGGCATCCTGGACGACCTGATCGTCTACCGGCTGGCCGAGACCGAGTACATGGTCGTCGCCAACGCCTCCAACGCCCAGGTGGTCCTGGACGCGCTGACCGAGCGGGCGGCCGGCTTCGACGCGGAGGTCCGCGACGACCGGGACAACTACGCCCTCATCGCGGTGCAGGGCCCCGAGTCCCCGGGGATTTTGAAGTCCCTCACCGACGCCGACCTGGACGGCCTGAAGTACTACGCCGGCCTGCCCGGCACGGTCGCGGGCGTCCCTGCGCTGATCGCGCGCACCGGCTACACCGGCGAGGACGGCTTCGAGCTGTTCGTGGCCCCGGCCGACGCCGAGAAGCTGTGGCAGGCGCTGACCGAGGCCGGCGCCCCGGTCGGGCTGGTCCCGTGCGGGCTGTCCTGCCGGGACACGCTGCGCCTGGAGGCGGGCATGCCGTTGTACGGGCACGAACTGACGACCTCGCTGACCCCGTTCGACGCGGGGCTCGGCCGGGTGGTGAAGTTCGACAAGGAGGGCGACTTCGTCGGCCGCGAGGCGCTGCTGGCCGCCGCCGAGCGGGCCGAGAAGAACCCGCCGCGGGTCCTGGTCGGCCTGGTCGCCGAGGGCCGCCGGGTCCCGCGCGCGGGGTACTCGGTCGTGGCCGGCGGCGAGGTGATCGGCGAGGTCACCTCCGGTGCCCCCTCACCCTCGCTGGGCAAGCCGATCGCCATGGCGTACGTCGACGTGGCGCACGCGGCGCCGGGCACGCCGGGTGTCGGCGTGGACATCCGGGGCAGCCACGAACCGTACGAGGTCGTGGCGCTCCCCTTCTACAAGCGACAGAAGTAGAGACTGGTCCGGCGGGGATCCTCGGCGTCCTCGGGCACCGGGTCCCGGCGTCCTCGAGCACCGGGTCCCTCGGTCCCTCAGGGCCCCTGGCCGCCCGCGCGTGACACCGGGCACATCCTCCCTGCTCACCACCGTTTCCAGCACTCCCCCATTCACCAGCACTCCCCCGCGTACAGGAGAATTCACGCCATGAGCAACCCCCAGCAGCTGCGCTACAGCAAGGAGCACGAGTGGCTGTCGCCCGCCGAGGACGGCGTCGCGACGGTCGGCATCACGGAGTTCGCGGCCAACGCGCTCGGCGATGTCGTCTACGCCCAGCTCCCGGAGGTCGGCACCACGGTGACCGCGGGCGAGACCTGCGGCGAACTGGAGTCGACCAAGTCCGTGTCCGACCTGTACTCCCCGGTCACCGGTGAGGTTACCGAGATCAACGAGGACGTGGTGAACGACCCGTCGCTGGTGAACTCCGAGCCCTTCGAGGGCGGCTGGCTGTTCAAGGTGCGTGTCGCGGAGGAGCCGGCCGAGCTGCTCTCCGCCGACGAGTACGCCGCCCACACCGCCGGCTGAGGAGTCGTAGCCCCCATGTCGGATAACATGTCGCTTCTGAACACGCCCCTGCACGAGCTCGACCCGGACGTGGCCGCCGCGGTCGACGCCGAGCTGCACCGCCAGCAGTCCACGCTCGAGATGATCGCCTCGGAGAACTTCGCCCCGGTCGCGGTCATGGAGGCGCAGGGCTCGGTCCTGACCAACAAGTACGCCGAGGGCTACCCGGGCCGCCGCTACTACGGCGGCTGCGAGCACGTCGACGTGGTCGAGCAGATCGCCATCGACCGCATCACGGAGCTCTTCGGGGCCGAGCACGCCAACGTGCAGCCGCACTCGGGTGCCCAGGCGAACGCGGCCGCGATGTTCGCGCTGCTCAAGCCCGGCGACACGATCATGGGTCTGAACCTCGCCCACGGCGGGCACCTGACCCACGGCATGAAGATCAACTTCTCCGGCAAGCTCTACAACGTCGTCCCCTACCACGTGGGCGAGGACGGCCTGGTCGACATGGCCGAGGTGGAGCGGCTGGCGAAGGAGGCGAAGCCGAAGCTGATCGTGGCGGGCTGGTCGGCGTACCCGCGGCAGCTGGACTTCGCCGCCTTCCGCCGGATCGCGGACGAGGTCGGCGCGTACCTCATGGTCGACATGGCGCACTTCGCCGGCCTGGTGGCGGCGGGCCTGCACCCGAACCCGGTCCCGCACGCCCACGTCGTCACCACGACCACCCACAAGACGCTGGGCGGCCCGCGCGGCGGCGTGATCCTCTCCACGGCCGAGCTGGCCAAGAAGATCAACTCGGCGGTCTTCCCCGGTCAGCAGGGCGGTCCGCTGGAGCACGTGATCGCCGCGAAGGCGGTGGCCTTCAAGGTCGCGGCGAGCGAGGAGTTCAAGGAGCGGCAGCGCCGAACCCTGGAGGGCGCCCGCATCCTGGCCGAGCGCCTGGTGAAGGACGACGTCCAAGCGGTCGGCGTCGATGTGCTCTCCGGCGGCACCGACGTGCACCTGGTCCTGGTCGACCTGCGGAACTCGGAGCTGGACGGCCAACAGGCCGAAGACCGGCTGCACGAGGTCGGCATCACGGTCAACCGCAACGCGATCCCCAACGACCCGCGCCCGCCGATGGTCACCTCTGGCCTGCGGATCGGTACGCCGGCTCTGGCGACCCGAGGCTTCCAGGCCGAGGACTTCGCCGAGGTCGCGGACGTGATCGCCGAGGCCTTGAAGCCGTCGTACGACGCGCCGGCGCTGAAGGCCCGGGTCAAGGCCCTGGCCGACAAGCACCCGCTGTACCCGGGTCTCGGCAAGTAAGTCACCTTCCGACGGGCACCGCGCACACTGGAGCACACGGGCGCTTTCCGGTGAGCGCGGTGCCCCACCCCAGCACCACCCCCGTATTGAGGAGTCACCGTGGCCATCTCGGTCTTCGACCTGTTCTCGATCGGCATCGGCCCGTCCAGCTCCCACACGGTCGGCCCGATGCGCGCGGCACGCATGTTCGCCCGCCGGCTGCGCAACGAAGGCCTGCTGGAGAAGGCCGCGTCGGTACGGGCGGAGCTGTACGGCTCCCTGGGCGCGACGGGCCACGGCCACGGTACGCCGAAGGCGGTGCTGCTCGGCCTGGAGGGGGAGTCACCGCGCACGGTGGACGTGGAGACGGCCGACGAGCGGGTGGAGACCATGAAGGCCTCGGGCCGGATCCGCCTGCTGGGCGAGCACGAGATCGCGTTCTCCTTCGACGACGACATGGTCCTGCACCGCCGCAAGGCGCTCCCCTACCACGCCAACGGCATGACCCTGTGGGCGTACGACGCCTCGGGTGCCGAGCTGCTGACCAAGACGTACTACTCGGTGGGCGGCGGCTTCGTCGTGGACGAGGACGCGGTGGGCGCCGACCGCATCAAGCTCGACGACACGGTCCTGAAGTACCCCTTCCGCACGGGCGACGAGCTGCTGCGCCTGACGAAAAAGACGGGCCTGTCCATCTCCTCGCTGATGCTGGAGAACGAGCGGGCCTGGCGCACCGAGGAGGAGATCCGCGAGGGCCTGCTGGAGATCTGGCGGGTGATGCAGGGCTGCGTGCAGCGCGGCATGACCCGCGAGGGCATCCTGCCCGGCGGCCTGAAGGTGCGCCGCCGCGCGGCCGTCACCGCACGCCAACTGCGCGCCGAGGGCGACCCGCTGGCGCACGCGATGGAGTGGATCACGCTGTACGCGATGGCGGTGAACGAGGAGAACGCGGCCGGCGGCCGGGTCGTGACCGCCCCGACGAACGGCGCGGCCGGCATCATCCCCGCGGTCCTGCACTACTACATCAACTTCGTCCCCGGCGCCGACGAGGACGGCGTGGTCCGCTTCCTGCTCGCCGCGGGCGCGATCGGCATGCTCTTCAAGGAGAACGCCTCCATCTCCGGCGCCGAGGTCGGCTGCCAGGGCGAGGTCGGCTCGGCCTGCTCGATGGCGGCGGGCGCCCTCGCCGAGGTCCTGGGCGGGACGCCCGAACAGGTCGAGAACGCCGCCGAGATCGGCATGGAGCACAACCTCGGTCTGACCTGCGACCCGGTCGGCGGGCTCGTCCAGATCCCGTGCATCGAGCGCAACGGCATGGCCGCGGTCAAGGCGGTCACGGCCGCCCGCATGGCGATGCGCGGCGACGGCTCGCACAAGGTCTCCCTCGACAAGGTCATCAAGACCATGAAGGACACCGGCGCCGACATGTCGGTGAAGTACAAGGAGACGGCCCGGGGCGGACTGGCCGTGAACATCATCGAATGCTGACGTGACTGTTGTTGGTCTAGGGGCTACCACACAGTAACTGCTCTCTCTCCTACGCTGCCGCCCAACTCGGCGACAGCGAAGGGGAATTGACGCATGCGTGTGGTGAGACGGCTGGCGGCGCTGGTGGGCGCCGCCACCCTGATGACGGTGGTACCCGGTAACGCCCACGCGGCGTCGCCGAAGTTCTCGGAGACGACGGCGATCGGGACGCACAACGCGCACGAGAAGGACAAGTACACCTACTTCGCGCAGGCGCTGGACTCCGGCGCCTCGCTGCTCGAACTCGACGTCTACACCGACAGCCTGAGCAGGCGTTGGCGGGTCAGCCACAGCAACCCGCTGGGCAACGACAACAACTGCGAGGCCGCGAAGACCCCAAGCGAGCTGTACAGCAAGAGCCGCAACCAGGACCTCGGCAGCTGCCTCGACAACATCGCCGCCTGGCACCAGCTGCACCCCGACCACCGGCCGGTCGTCTTCAAGGTGGAGATGAAGAACGGCTTCAACAACAACCGCGGGCTCGGCCCCGACGAGTTCGACACGCTGGTGCAGCACAAGCTGGGCAGCATCGTCTACAAGCCGTCCGACCTGCTGGGCGGGACGTACCCGTCGCTGGACGCGGCCGCGAAGGCCGACGCGTGGCCGTCCCGGGACGCCCTCAGGGGCAAGGTCCTCTTCGAGCTGATCCCCGGCACGGTGGAGCAGGCCAACCCCTTCGACCACTACTGGACGGACGAGGAGTACGGCGACCATCTGCGCGACCTGTACGCGGCCGGGAACGTCGCGGCGGCGCAGGCCTTCCCGGCCGCGCTGGGCGCCACGGCCGGCGACCCGCGCACCAGCCGCTACGACGCCTCGATCCGCCCCTGGTTCGTGTTCTTCGACGGCGACGCGGCGGCGTACGTCAACAACGGGTACGACACGTCCTTCTACTCCGCGAACCACTACATCCTGATCACGACGGACGCGGCCGGTGTGTCCCCGGCGATCTCCTCGACGAACCCCACCGACGCGGAAGTGGCCGCCCGCCTGTCCCTCCTGGCGGCGGACCACGCGAGCGTGATCACCTCGGACTGGTCGGCGAAGTCTGCGTCGGTACTGGGTTCGGTGGTCACGCGAGACTGACATTCGAACCGCCGGCAGGGATCGCCCGTACCTGTGGGGGGCAGAACCCAGACAACGACTCCTCTCCCCCCCACGGCACTTCAGGGAGTTCCCATGCTGCGTGGCATCGACGTAAGCGCGTTCCAGTCCTCCTCCTACGACACGGACGGCCTCTCCTTCGTCTTCATCAAGGCGACGGAGGGCCGTTCGTACGTCAACTCCAAGCTCAGCGCCCAGACCAAGCACGGCCGGGACGCCGGTCTGGTCGTCGGCTTCTACCACTTCCTGTGGCCCGGCAACGTCACGGCCCAGGCCGAGTACTTCGTCGCCCACGCCCCGGAGAAGCGGGGCGACATCCTCGCCGTCGACTGGGAGACCACCGGCGAGGGCACCCACGCCTCCAACGCCGAGAAGGACCAGTTCATCCGGAAGGTCAAGGAGCTGCGGCCGCACAACAGGGTGATCCTCTACGCGAACCTCACCTTCTGGCTGAACATCGACACGACGTCGTACGCGGGCGACGGCCTGTGGATCGCCGACTACGTCACGGCCGGCAAGCCTCGCATCAAGGCGAAGTGGCGCTTCCACCAGTACAGCAGCGACCCGCACGACAAGGACGTGGCGAACTTCTCCAGCGAGGCGGCGCTGCGCGAGTGGGCCGGGGGTGCATGACGGGTCTCCACCGAACCACCTCCCGTAGGCTCTGACCTGCGGTTCGACAGCGACCGCGGGATGAGGGGAGCTTCGGGGCATGGGTGGGACGATCACTGCGGTCAGCAGTAACGGGACGTACTCCTTCAGCAAGCCGAACCGGGAGAGCATCACGCTGCTGGCCGGGCTCGGGATGGAGGGGGACGTGCATGCCGGGGCGACGGTGAAACACCGGTTCCGGATGCGGAAGGATCCCTCGCAGCCGAATCTGCGCCAGGTGCACCTCATCCACGAAGAGCTGTTCGACGAGGTGCGGCCGGCGGGGTTCGAGGTGGCCGCCGGTCAGCTCGGGGAGAACGTCACCACCCGAGGGATCGATCTGCTGGGGCTGCCGACGGGCACGCGGCTGCACCTCGGGGCGGAGGCCGTCGTCGAGGTCACCGGGCTGCGGAATCCGTGTGCGCAGATCGACGGCTTCCGCAAGGGGCTGATGAAGCAGGTCGTCGGGCACGACGAAAACGGCCGGGTGCGGTTCTGGTCCGGCGTGATGAGTGTCGTCGTCACCGGTGGGGTGGTGCGGCCCGGGGACCCGGTGAAGGTCGAGCTGCCCGACGGGCCGCACCTGCCGCTCGAGGTCGTCTGAGCTCCATCAGGCGGTGGGCGTCCCGGATGCGGCTAGGCCGTCGAGGACCTCGCCGACGACCGGGCGGAAGCCTCTGTCGCTCAGGCCGGCGTTGAGGAAGGCGGCGGCGGCCGGCAGGCGTGGTGGAGGGTGAAGGGCCAGTTCCAGGGGATCTCGGCGGGGCGGCAGGCCAGCCGGCCGTATACCACCGCGGAGCCGCCCTTGGCGAGCGCGCCGGCGAGCGGGCGGAAGCCGGGGCCGCCGATCGCGTCGAAGATCACTTCGGCGCCCTTGCCGCCGGTGATCCGCCGCACCTCCTTCGCCACGGCCTTCGGGCCCCCGTCCCCGGACACGATCACCTCGGCGGCGCCCAGGTCCAGCAGCAGCCGCTTCTCCTCCGTACGGGTCGTGGCCGGCGGGACCGACGATGCGACGGGCGACCTGGGAGCAAGCGGGAGTTCGGGGTGGCGCCGGGGCAGTGCCGCAGGGGGCACTCCGGGGCCGGCTCGCGCACCGCATGACAAAGGGGCGCCCGGTCCCTCGCGGCCGGGCGCCCCTTGCGCCTGCGTCACTTGTTCAGGTACGCCCAGAACTCGTCGAACGACAGGACCTTGTCGCCGTTGAGGTCCCGGGTCCTGATGATGGCCTCCGCCACCGTCTCGGTGACGTTCCAGTCGCCCTCCTGGGCCAGAGCGGACTTGAACTCGGCGGCGGTGATGAATCCGTCACCGTCCGCATCGATCCGCTGGAACTGCTTGCGTGCTTCCTCGATGTCCGCCACCGATCCGCCCCTCTTCGTCATGCCTTGCGGTCTTGCTGTCCTACTGACGCAGGTCAGATTAGCCGCCCACGCCGGCCCGCAGCGCAGCGACCACCCAGGCGAACTCCTCCTCGTACGAGGACTGGGGATCGAGGCCGTTCACGACGGCCGACAGCTGACGGTACCGGGCGACCCGCGTGTTCGAGGCCGCTGTCAGGCGCTCCAGCACGGCGGCCCGGTCGGCGTCGCCGAGCAGCCCACGCAGCATGTCCTCGGCCTCCGGCGCCTCGGGCGGGATGCCCTGGCGCAGTGCCTCCCCGGCGAGCTGCACCAGCCGGCTCATGAACCACAGGGAGGATCCCGCCGGGACGTCCGGTCCCCGGTCCGCCGCGTTGAACTCGACCATCCGCCGCATCAGCGCGCGGAAGTCCGGGTCCTGGATCAGCTCGGCGAGCTCCACCCAGGCGTCCACCTGCTCGGGGGTGGGATCGTCGGGCAGGTTCGCCGCCATGAACCGCAGCCGGCGGCGGATGTCGGGTCCGCCGTGTCGATCCCCGCGAAGATCTCCGTCATGAAGTCCTCGACGATCCGCCTCCGCTCGGCAGCCGACAGCCGCGCCAGTTTGTTCATCAGGGTCATCTCCTCTGCGGTCGAACCGCGTCGCGCCACGGTCGACAGCACCGCACGGGTCACCTTCAGTGAGCTGATCTGCGCGTCCAGCGCCTTCACGTGCGCGGCCGCGACCTGCGCGACCGTCGTCTCGCCGGCCAGCACCTTGCGGACGTCGTCCAGGCCGAGGCACAGTTCGCGCAGGGTGCGGATCAGCTCCAGGCGGGCGACGGACGCGGCGTCGTAGAGGCGGTAGCCGCCCGCGGAGCGGGCCACCGGGGGCAGGGCGCCCTCGTCGGACCAGTAGCGGATGGTGCGTACGGTCAGGCCGGTGGCCCGGGCCAGCTCGCCGACGGTGAAAAGTCCGGTGCCGTCTTCGATCATGTCTGCGAGTCTGGGCCTTCCAGTGGGTGGAGACTCAAGGAGCGCGACGGTGGAGCCCCTGCGGGACGTTCTGGACGCGGCGGCGCGGGGTGTCTTCCCGCCGGCGGACGGCCGTACCACCGTCGTGCCGCAACCCTCCCACCGGGACGCCGGGGTCATCGCCTTCACCGCGCACTCCGTCGTGTTCACGGACGAGGATCCGCAGTGGGTGAACGAGAGCCTGCGGAGGGCCGAGTGCGACGCGCTCGCGGCGACCATGAACGCGCGGTTCCTCGCCGCCTTCGTGGAGCGGACCGGGCGGACGACCGACACGATCGACGTGCTCCTGGTGGGATCTCCGCTGCCCGGTGGTCCTCCGCTCGCGCTGCGGGAGATCGACGATTTCGCCCATCCCCGGGTCGTCAGCTCCCGCAGGCGCCGCGACGACGTGCGGATGTGGACGGCGGACGGCGGGGTGCTCGTCCTCGGGCGCGGGGTCGCGGGGCGGCTGGAGGTCGCCGTGGAGGTGGCGAGGGCGTACGGCACCGGGGGCTGGGGCGGGCGCTGGTGACGGCCGCCCGGCACCTCTCCGACGAGCCCGTGTGGGCCCGGGTCTCGGCGGGGAACGCCCGCAGACTGCGGGCGTTCCAGGCAGCCGGCTACCGTCCGGTGGGCTCGGAGGCGCTGCTCATCGCCCGCTAGGGAAGGGGCTCAGTGCCACGGCTCGTAGTACGGGTTGCTCTCGCAGCCGCTCGTGATGTGCGTCAGGTAGCTCAGGGCGTGCCCAAGTGCCTTCGGCTCAGCGGAAGATGCCCGTGTGGCCCAGCGAGTACCGGCCCGGCTGCGGGTAGACGGCGAGGCCGTGCGGGCCGCTGCCGACGTTGATGCGGGCGAGCTGGACGCCGGTTCGGGTGTCGATGGCGTACACCTCGGAGTTGTAGCGTCCCGACAGCCACAGGACCTTGCCGTCGGCGGAGACGCCGCCCATGTCGGGGCTGCCGCCTTCGGGCAGCTGCCACTTCTTGGTCAGCATGTTCTGGGTGAAGTCGAAGACGGAGACGGAGCCCTCTCCGCGGTTGGAGATGTACATCTCGCGGGAGTCGCGGCTGATGTACAGGCCGTGGGCGCCCTGGCCGGTGTACAGGAACGTCGGATTGCCGAACGTGGCACCGTCCAGGATCCACAGCCCGTTGGCCGACATGTCGGCGACGTAGAATTTCTTGCCGTCGGGCGAGACCTTCACGTCCTGCGGCATGGCGCCGTTGAAGTCCAGCTTCTGCTGGCCGACCACCTTCATCTGCGCCGTGTCGACCTTGAGCAGTTCGCCGCTGAACTCGCAGGAGGCGATGAAGTAGCGGCCGTCCAGGGAGAAGTCGGCGTGGTTGACGCCGGAGCAGCTGACCGGGACGGTCTTCACCAACTTCATCGTGTGCGCGTCACGGAAGGCGAGTTCGTGGTCGCGTGAGGCCATGACGACGGCGTACTTGCCGTCGGGGGTGAAGTAGAGGTTGTACGGGTCGTGCACGTCGACCGGCTTGCCCGCCTTGCCGGTCTTCGGGTCGATGGGGGTGAGGCTGTTGCCGAGGTCGTTGTTGACCCACAGGGTCTTCAGGTCCCAGGACGGGACGACGTGCTGGGGCTGGACGCCGACCGGGATCGTCTCGATGACCTCGTACGTCCCGGGGTCGATGACCGAGACGGTGTTGGAGTTGGTGTTGGGGACGTAGACCCGGGACGGGAAGTCCTTGACGACCGGGGAGAGCTTGTTCGGGCGGTCGGCGGCGTAGACGTCGGTCGGGTCCAGGACGGGCGGCATGCCGGGCAGGCCGTCGACCGCCTGCTTCCGCGGCTGGGGCTGGACGGGCGCCTTGCTGCCCAGGGCCTCGTTCGCCTGGTGCTCGGAGCCCCCGCTGCTGCAGGCGGACAGGGCGGTCAGCGCGGCACAGGCGGCGCCGGCGATCAGGATGCGGGTGATTCGGGTGGGATGCATCAGCTCAGCAGCTCCGTGGTGGTGACCGCGTGGAAGCCGCGGCGGACGAGTTCTTGGAGTACGGCGGGGAGGGCGGTGACCGTGTCCGGGTACCCGAAGTGCAGGCTCACCACGGATCCGTTCCGGACCTCGGCCAGGATGTTGCGGGTGATCGCGGGGGCGCCGGGGCTGGTGTAGTCGAGGGAGTCGACGTCGTACGACAGCACGTGCGGGTATCCGGCGCGGCGGGCCAGCCGCGCGACCAGCGGGGCGGCGGCCGGTGCGCGGGAGGGGCGGAACCAGGTGCCGATGGAGCCGGTGAGCCGCTTCAGGCGATCCGCGCAGGCGGTGATCTCCGACTGGGCGTCGGCCTCGGACATGGCGTTGATGGCGAGGTGGCGCTGGGTGTGGTTGCCGAGGTCGTGGCCGCCGTCGAGGATACGGCGGGCCATCTCCGGATGCTGGTCGAGCCAGGTGCCGACGGCGAGCACGGTGATGCGGGCGCCGTGCTTCTCGGCCTCGGTGAGCAGGGTGCGGGCGAGGGCGGGGTCGCCCTGGCCGTGGAAGGTGAGGGCGACGCGGGGCCGGTCGCGGGGGCCGTGGGTGATCTGGGCCGGCTGCCGGGGGAAGGCGCGGGGGGCGGGGGCGGCGAGGGGCGTGGCGGAGGGGTGGGGGGCGGGACGGGACGGGGTCGCGGTGGACGGAGGCGCCGTGGACGGGGGCGCACTGGAGCCGGAGGAGGAGCAACCGGCGGCGAGCGCTCCGCCGGCGACGAGCCCGGCGCCCGTACGCAGCACCCCTCGGCGGTCGGTCGTGGTCACCCGACCCATTTAAGGGTGAACGGGTAAGAAAACGGGCGATTCACACGTATGGAAACCTGCTGAGCGTCGGTCACCTGTCGGCGGCCGGCGTCGGGAAGCCCGGAGATCAGCGGTCCGCCACCCTCATCTCGAACCACGTCGTCTTGCCGCGCGGCAGCAGGTCCACGCCCCAGCGGTCGGCGAGTTTGTCGACGAGGAACAGGCCCCGGCCGCTGATGTCCATCTCCTGCACCGGCATCAGACACGGCAGGCCGCGGGAGGGGTCGCGGACCTCGACGCGGATCCAGCCGCGGCGGCGGCGCATGCGGAGGCCGAAGACGCGGGCGCCGGTGTGCCGTACAGCATTGCCCACCAGCTCGGAGACGAGTAAGACGGCGTCCTCCGTCATCTTCGGCGTCAGTCCCCACTGGCGCAGGACGACGACCTGGGCGAGCCGGCGCGCGGTGGCAGCGGACTCGGGGCGGGACGGCAACGGAACCTCTGCCTCCGTCGGATTGCCGAACAACTCCAGCGCCTTGAGTGCCCGTTCGTCCTCGACCGCAGGCGACCAGCGCGCCGCGGTCGCACGTCCCTGTCCCCGCGGCTGTTCGATGCCCTCCAGCCCCGCCATGCCCCCATCATGGCCGCCCGGGGGGCCCTCCGGGGCCGTTCCCGGGGAATACGCCCCCTGGACGCCCTCGTTACACGCCATTCGTTCGGCATATGCCAATGGTAGTTCGGAGCCCGGAACAGCCCCACTGGCCTGCGAAGACGGCTCGGTTGGAGGCAATCGACGGGCTCCCTCGACGAGGCAGGCTCAAGGCTGCCTCAAGGCTCCCATGAACCGCCCCATCGAGGGACCCGGATCAGACATCACGTCAATTGCAAGGGCTGCGGACGAGATTCAGAGAAATTTCGCCTTGCCGGGACCCTCCTCCACGAAGCTGCGCATCCCCCGCTCGCGGTCCTCCGTGGCGAACAGCCCGGCGAACCAGTTCCGCTCGACGGCGAGCCCGGTCTCCAGGTCCGTCTCCAGTCCCGTGTCGATCGACTCCTTGGCCGCGCGCAGCGCGATCGCCGGTCCCTGCGCGAGCTTCGCGGCCCACGCGTGCGCCTCGGTGTACACCTCGTCGGCCGGGACCACCCGGTCCACCAGGCCCAGCGCGAGGGCCTCGTCGGCCTTGACCTGACGGCCCGTGAAGATCAGGTCCTTGGCCTTGGAGGGACCGATCAGCCGGGACAGCCGCTGGGTGCCGCCCGCGCCCGGGATCAGGCCCAGCAGGATCTCCGGCTGGCCCAGCTTGGCGTTCTCCCCGGCGATGCGGTAGTCCGCGCAGAGCGCGAGCTCGCAGCCGCCGCCCAGCGCGTAGCCGGTGACCGCCGCAACGACCGGCTTGGGGATGCGGGCGACGGCGGTGAAGGAGTCCTGCAGGGCGCGGGCGCGCAGGACCATCGCCGTGTGGTCCATCACCTGCATCTCCTTGATGTCCGCGCCCGCCGCGAACACCTTCTCGCCGCCGTAGATCACCACGGCGCGCACGTCCTCGCGGCGGGTGGCCTCCTCGGCGAGCTCCTTGAGCCGGTCCTGTGTGGCGATGTCCAGCGCGTTCATGGGCGGGCGGTTCAGGCGGAGCGTGCCCACGCCCTCGGCGACTTCGAGAGTTACGGTCATGCCGAGCAGGTTAACGGGCACTAACGACAACCGGCCCGGTGCTCTCAGTCACACCGGGCCGTTGCGTCGGTAAAACCTCAGAAAAGCTCTACGCCTTCCACTTCTCCCACGACATGTTCCAGCCGTTGAACCCGTTGTCCGGGTCGACGGTCCGGTCGTGGGAGTTCTTGACGATCACCACGTCGCCGATGAGCGAGTGGTTGAAGAACCAGGCGGCCGGCACCTTGCTGTCGTAGCCGCCGCGCACGTCGCGCAGGCCGATGCAGCCGTGGCTGGCGTTGTAGTTGCCGAAGGCGTCGCCGCCCCAGTAGTTGCCGTGGATGAAGGTGCCCGAGGTGGTCAGGCGCATGGCGTGCGGGACGTCCTTGATGTCGTACTCGCCGCCGTAGCCGACCGTCTCGCCGTTCATGCGGGTCACCGTGAGCTTCTCGCTGATGACCATCTGGCCGTTCCAGGTGTCGTAGCCGGGCTTGCCGGTGGTCACGGCCAGCGTCTTGACGACCTTGCCGTCCTGCGTGACCTTCATCGTGTGCTTCTTGGCGTCCACGACGGAGACCTGGTTGCGGCCGATGGTGAAGGAGACGGTCTTGGTCTGCTTGCCGTAGACGCCGGGGCGGCCCTCGACGCCGTCGAGGTCGAGCTTGACCGTCACCTTGGTGCCGGCCTTCCAGTACTTCTCCGGGCGGAAGTCGAGGCGGTCGTTGCCGAACCAGTGGCCCTCGACGTCGACGGCCGGCTCCGTCTTGATCCGAATGGCCTTCTCGACGTCCTCGGGGTGCGTGATGCCCCGGGTGAAGCGGACGGAGAACGGCATTCCGACGCCGACGGTGGAGCCGTCCTCGGGGGTGAAGTAGCCGAGGAAGGTGTTCTTCGGGGTCAAGGTGGTGAAGCTGGAGTCCTCGGCCGCCTCGCGGCCCTGGGAGTCCTTGGCGACCGCGTGCACCGTGTACTTGGTGGCCGCGGCCAGGTGCGTCGACGGCGTCCAGGTGGCGCCGCCGCCGGTTATCCTCCCGGGTATCGCGGTGCCCTTGGCGTCCTTGACCTCGACCTGGGTGAGCCTCCCCCTGCTCGCGCCGACCTTGAGGACGCCGCTGGTGTCGACGGACTTCGCGCCGTCCTTGGGGGCTATGGTGACGACCGCCTGCGACTGCTTGCTCTCGGCCGTCCCGGAGTCCTTGCCCTTGCCGCCCCCGGCCCCCGAGCCTCCCCCGCCGCACGCGGTCACCGCGAGCAGCAGGGCGCCGGCCATCAGCGCCAGCCCCCTGCGGCCGCGGCCGAGTCCCCGCGCGTCAACCGACGCCCCCCATATCGGTCGCACGTTCAAGTCGTCTCCCCTCCCCGGGCCCGGTCAGGCCCGCACACCAGCGCTTCCACGCGCGTTGGCGCATATTAACCGCACGGTCAGGGCCGTCGAGGGCCGGCGATTGTCACTGTTCCGTCGCAACTTCGGACGCCCGACGAGGCTCAACCGCCGCATCCCCCCCGGGTTACTTCATGGCGCTGGCCGCCTGCCACTCCTTCCAGCCCATGTTCCACCCTCCGAGGCCATTGTCAGGAGCAACCTTTTTGTCATTGCTGTGCACGACCTCGACGACGTCGCCGACGAGGCTGCGGTCGAAGAACCAGCCCGCCGGAGTGTCGGACCCTCCGCCCTTGACGTCCTCCAGGCCCACGCAGCCGTGGCTGACGTTGACGTTCCCGAAGACGTCCGGGGACCAGTAGTTGCCGTGCAGGAAGGTGCCGGATTCGGTGAGCCGCATGGCGTGCGGGACGTCGGAGATGTCGTACTCGCCGCCGAAGCCGACCGTGCGGCTGTTCATGCGGGTGACCTCGAGCATCTCCATCACCACCATCTTCCCGTTGTACGTGGTGTTCTTGGGGGCCCCGGCCGTGATCGGGACGGTGGCCAGCAGCTCGCCGTCGCGCCAGACCTCCATGGTGTGCGCGGCCGCGTCGACGACGGAGACCTGGCTGCGGCCGACGGTGAAGGAGAACGTCTTGTACTGCAGCCCGTAGACGCCGGGCGCCCCCTCGACGTCCCTGAGGCGCAGGTCGACGGTGACCTGGGTGCCGGGCTTCCAGTACCGCTGGGGGCGGAAGTCGACGCGGGACTTGCCGAACCAGTGGGGGCGGATCTCCACGGCGGGCCTGGCGGTGACGTGGATGGCGCGCTCCACGGCGGCACGGTTGACGATCTCCTGGCTGAACTGCAGGGAGACGATCATTCCGGTGCCGACGGTGGAGCGGTTCTCCGGGGTGACGTAGCCGATGAAGCGCTCCTCGGGGACGTACGTGGTGAAGGTGGCGTGCCGGGCGGAGCGGCGCCCCTCGCCGTCGACGGCCACCGCGTCGACCCTGTACTTGGCGGCGAGGGCGAGCCGGTCGTCGTCGGGCTGCCACTGCCGGCCGTCGTGGGAGACGTGTCCGGGCACCGGAGTGTCCTGCGCGTCCTGCGACTTGACGACCTTCACCGACTCCAGGTGGCCGCCGGGTGCCCGCACCCGGAGCTTCTGGCCGGGGCGGACGCCCTTGCTGGCGTCGTCCGGCGAGATCCGGATGACGTCCTCGTCTGCCGGGGGTTTGCCGAAGACCCGGTCCAGCCCGTTCGTGCCGCCGGAGGTGCAGCCGGTGGCCCCGGCCAGTAGCCCTGCCCATGTCAGTACGGCGGCCAGTGCTGCCCTCGCGCGCCGTGCGCGCCCTTGTACGTGCCTCACGGGGTGCCCAACGACCGGCCCGCTCCCGGGAAACGTGAGTGCGAGGCAAGCTCTGGGCAGAACAGGGGGGAGGACAACGCGATGGGGAGCCGCGCCCCGTGAGTGAGCCGTAGGGGCGCGCCGGTGTCGAGAGGCCATGGGGGTCCCCCCTGCTCGAGGGAAGCCGAGAGCTTGGGGAGCGCGGAGGCCCGAAGGGCTGAGCACGGTCGGGCTCTCGACACCGGCTTGGGCGCCCCGGAGGCGAACGAACCGAAAAAAGGGGCCGCCAGGTGTCGAGCGCAGCCGAGCAGGAGGCGGTGGCGGGCGGGCGCGCCGCCGAGGAGGGGCGCCCGGCCGCCGTCGTGAACGGCGCGCGCCGCGCCGCGTCACCGCCCGGCGTGCCCGTGTGGCCCGGTGCGCCGATGCCGCTGGGCGCCCGCTTCCGGACCGGCCCGGACGGGGTGGCGGGCACCAACTTCGCGCTGTGGGCGGGCGGGGCGGAGGCGGTCGAGCTGTGCCTGTTCGACGGGCGAGGCCCCCAGGCCACGGAGACGAAGGTCCGGCTCACCGAACTGACGCACGAGATCTGGCACGGCTTCGTGCCGGGCGTCGTGCCCGGGCAGCGGTACGGCTACCGGGTGCACGGCCGCTGGGACCCGTGGACCGGCGCCCGCTGGAACCCGGCGAAGCTGCTGCTCGACCCGTACGCGCGCGCGGTGGACGGCGAGTTCGGCCTGCCGCCGGAGGTGTACGGGCATGTCCGGGATTGGCCGGAACAGGATGTCGCCGACACGGTGCGTGACGACCGTGACTCTGCACCTTGCGTTCCCAAAGGCGTCGTCGTACACGATGACGACGACTGGTCGGACGACCGCCGCCCCAAGACGCCGTGGGCGGACTCGGTGATCTACGAGCTGCACGTGCGCGGCTTCACCCGGCTGCACCCGGACATCCCGGAGGAACTGCGGGGCACGTACGCGGGCCTCGCGCACCCGGCGGCGATCGAGCACCTGGTCGGGCTCGGCGTGACGGCGGTGGAGCTGCTGCCGGTGCACCAGTTCGCGCACGAGGACCACCTGCTGCGCCGCGGCCTGAGGAACTACTGGGGCTACAACTCGATCGGCTACTTCGCCCCGCACGCGGCCTACGCGGCCTCGGGAACCACCGGGCAGCAGGTCGGCGAGTTCAAACGCATGGTGCGCGCGCTGCACGCGGCCGGGATCGAGGTCATCCTCGACGTGGTCTACAACCACACGGCGGAGGCCAACGAACTGGGCCCGACGCTGTCGTTGAAGGGCATCGACAACCGCGGCTACTACCGCCTCCAGTCCGACGCGCGCCGCTACGCCGACTACACCGGCTGCGGCAACTCCCTGCACGTGGTCCAGCCGCACGTGCTGCGCCTGATCACCGACTCGCTGCGCTACTGGGTGATGGAGATGGGCGTGGACGGCTTCCGCTTCGACCTGGCGGCCGCACTGGCCCGCTCCATGCACGACGTCGACATGCTCTCGCCGTTTCTCGCAGTGATCGCCCAGGACCCGGTGCTGCGCCGGGTGAAGCTGATCGCGGAGCCGTGGGACGTCGGTTCGGGCGGCTACCAGGTGGGCGCCTTCCCTCCCCTGTGGACGGAGTGGAACGACCGCTACCGCAACGCCGTCCGGGACTTCTGGCGCCACGCCCTGCCGGACGTCCGGGAGATGGGTTACCGCCTGTCCGGGTCGAGCGACCTGTACGCCTGGGGAGGCCGCCGCCCCTACGCCTCCGTCAACTTCATCACGGCCCACGACGGTTTCACCCTCCGCGACCTGGTGTCGTACGAGCGCAAGCACAACGAGGCCAACGGCGAGGGCAACCGGGACGGCACCGACGACAACCGCTCCTGGAACTGCGGGGTGGAGGGGGAGACGGACGACGAGCGGGTACGGGCGCTGCGCCGCCGCCAGCTGCGCAACCTGCTGACCACGCTGCTGCTGTCGACGGGCGTGCCGATGCTGGTCGCGGGCGACGAGCTGGGCCGCACCCAGCGCGGCAACAACAACGCCTACTGCCAGGACAACGAGATCGGCTGGCTGGACTGGAGCCTGCTTCAGGCCCCGGGCTGGCGCGCGCTGTTCGAGCTCACCGCCCGCCTGATCGACCTGCGCCACCGGCACCCCGTGCTGCGCCGCCGGGCGTTCTTCTCCGGGCGGGCGCACTCGGCGGACGGGCTGCGGGACCTGGCCTGGTTCACCCCGCGGGGCACGGAGATGACGGAACGGGACTGGTACGCCCCCGCGGCCACCCTCGGCATGTATCTGTCCGGCCGGGACATCCCGGGCCGGGACGAGCGGGGCGCCCCGATCCTCGACGACAGCTTCCTCGCCGTCCTGCACGCCGGGGACCGCCCGGTGAGCTTCGTGCTGCCGGGGCCGCCGTGGGCTCAGCGGTACGAGGTGGTCGTCGACACCTCCCGGGAGGAACAGGCCGAGGCACCGGGCGTGGTGCACCGGTCGGGGGCGGCGATCACCGTGCCGGCGCGGTCGGTGCTGCTGCTGAAGGTCGCCGACTGACGGCGTCAGCCCAGGATTGCCCGGTCGTACGCCACCGCGACCGCCGCCGCGCGGTCGTTGACGCCGAACTTGACGTACAGGTGGGTGAGGTGCGTTTTCACGGTCGCCTCGCTGATGAACAGTTCGCGGGCGATCTCGCGGTTGGAGGTGCCCTTGGCGACCAGGGCCAGGACCGCGCGTTCGCGGGCCGAGAGGGGTTCGTTGCCGGGAGCGCGGACCGCGGAGACCAGACGGGAGGCCACGGCCGGGGAGAGGACGGTACGGCCCTCGGCGGCGGCGCGGACGGCGGTGAAGAGTTCGTCGCGGGGGGCGTCCTTGAGCAGGTAGCCCGGCGCGCCCGCCTCGATGGCGGGGAGGGTGTCGGAGTCGGTGTCCTACGTCGTCAGGACGAGCACCTCGGCACGGGCGCCGCGGCGGGCCAGTTCCCGGATGGCGTCCACGCCTCCTCCGCCCGGCATGCACAGGTCCATCAGGATCACGTCCGGGTCGAGGGCGGCGGCCTTGTCGACCGCCTCGACGCCGTTCGACGCCTCGTCGGGCACGGCGAATCCGGGCGCGGACTCGAACATGCCGCGCAGTCCGTCCCGTACGACGGGGTGGTCGTGGACGATCAGGAGGGAGATCGCCGCGGGTCGGGTCGCGTCATCGGTCATGGCGTAGGGTCGAGGCCGGTGACGGACCCGGCCCGCGTTGGGGACGCGCAGGCCCTCGACGCACTCGACGGTAGTGGTCCTGCCGGCGCCGTTCGGGCCGAGGATGCCGAAGATCTCGCCCTCCTCGACGGTGAAGGAGACGCCGTCGACGACGGTCCGGCCGCCGTAGGACTTGCGCAGTTCGCTGACTTCGATGACGGACATGGCACCAGGGTTCCGGCGGGCGGGGCGTGGGCACATCGCCCGACGCACTCGAAGGGGTATCAGCCGATCGGTTGATGCGGCGGTACGACCGCGGGGCGGCCGCCGGGGTTCGGCTGCTCGAACGCGCAGGTCGTAGGACCAGCGGTGGAGCCCGGTCCGGTCAAAACTCGGTGGGCGATGTCAGTGCCGGTCCGTAGGCTCGCCGCTGATGCCCACGACACGTGCCACCACCAAGGACCGTACCGGCCGTTCCGCCGTCCGCACGCTGCTGCGCCTGTGGCCGTACGTGCGGCCGGTGCGGGTGAGGCTGTTCACGGCCGCGTCCGTCGCGATCGTCGCCTCCTGTGTGGGGCTGGTGATCCCGCTCGTCCTGAAGTGGATGGTGGACGGGCCGGTCGCCGACCGGGATCCGCGGGGCGTGTGGCTCGGGGCGCTGTACCTGCTGCTGCTCGGGCTGGCCGAGGCGCTGCTGTTCGGGCTCAGGCGGTGGCTGGTGGCGCGGCCGCTGTCGCGCGTCGAGGCGGAGATGCGGGCGGATCTCTACCGGCATCTGCAACGGCTGCCGGTGGCCTTCCACGACCGGTGGGCGTCCGGGCAGCTGCTGTCCCGGGGGACGACGGACCTGATGCTGCTGCGCATGTTCCTCGCCTTCCCGCTGACGTTCCTGCTGGTCAACGGCGTCACGATCCTCGTGGGCGTGGTCATCATGCTGCTGCAGGACTGGACGCTGGGGCTGGTGATCCTCGGCCCCGCCCTGCCCGTGGTCGTCACCTGCGTGATCTTCGAGAAGCGGTACGCCGAGGTGGCGCGGTTGGCGCAGGACCAGGTCGGGGACCTGACGACCGTGGTCGAGGAGAGCGTGCTCGGCATCCGCATCATCAAGGGGTTCGGGCGGCACCGCAGCCAGGCGCGGGCGTTACGGGAGCTGTCGGGCACGCTGCGGGGCACGGAGCTGCGCAAGGCGCGGCTGCTGGCGACGATCTGGGCGGTCATCATGACCCTGCCGGAGCTGTCCATCGGGGCGGCGCTGGTGGTCGGGACCGTGCAGGTTGCCTCCGGCGGTCTGTCGGCGGGGATGCTGGTCGCCTTTCTGTCCACGGCACTTGCTCTGCGGTGGCCCGTGGAGTCGATCGGGTTTCTGCTGGCGATGAGCCAGGAGGCGGCGACAGCCACGGAGCGGTACTTCGAGGTGATGGACGCGGAACCGGAGACCGGGAGCACCACCTCTCGGGGTTCCGTCCCGTCCCGTGACCGTGGGCTTCGCTTGCACGGCGTCCGCTTCCGCTACCCCGACGCCCCACCCGGATCCCCGCCCGTCCTCGACCGCATCGACCTCCACATCCGCCCCGGCGAGTCCATGGCCCTCGTCGGAGCGACCGGAAGCGGCAAGACGACCCTCACGGCGCTCATCCCCCGCCTCCACGAGGTGACCTCCGGACGGATCACGCTCGACGGGCAGGACATCACCGCCATGTCCCGCCAAGAGCTGCGCGCCCTCGTCGCCGTCGCCTTCGAGGAGCCCACCCTCTTTTCGGCGGGCGTCAGCGACAACGTGCTCATGGGCGCCGACGACACCGCGGGCCCGGCGGAGCTGAACCGCGCGCTCTCCGTCGCCCAGGCCGACTTCGTGCACGCCCTCCCCCAGGGCACCGACACCCGGGTCGGCGAGCAGGGCCTCAGCCTCTCGGGCGGCCAGCGGCAGCGCCTCGCGCTGGCTCGAGCCGTCGTCGGCCGCCCCCGGTTCCTCGTGCTGGACGACCCCCTCTCCGCCCTCGACGTGCACACCGAGGCCGCCGTGGAGGCCGCCCTGCGGCAGGTCCTTGCCGACACCACCGCCCTGATCGTGGCGCACCGCTTTTCCACGGTCCTGCTCGCCGACCGCGTCGCCCTGCTCTCCGGCGGCCGGATCACCGCCGTCGGCACCCACCACGAACTGCTGCGCTCCAACGCCGAGTACGCCCACCTGATGTCAGGGGAACAGGAGGACGACGAGCGATGACGTCCCCCACGACGTCCGCCCCCACCGCCGACGGCGACCAGGACCTCCCGCAGCACCGGGACGCCGGCGACCCCTTCGACCGCGACGTCCTGCCCACTCCCCCGGGGGCCACGGCCGCGCTGCTGCGCTCGCTCCTCGCCCCGATGAGGGCCCGCGTCGCCGGCACGACGCTCCTGCTGCTGCTCCAGCAGGCGGCCGTCCAGGCGGGACCGCTGCTGGTGGCGTACGCGATCGACAACGCCGTACCGGCGTACCGCGGCCACGACCACGGCCCCCTGATCACGGTGGCCGTCGCCTACCTGCTGTGCGCGCTCGCCTCCGGCGGACTGCAGTACGCGTTCATCGTCGCCTCCGCCCGGGTCAACCAGGACGTGCTGCTGGACCTGCGCGGCCGTATCTTCCGCCACGCGCAGGCGCTGAGCGTCGACTTCCACGAGCGCTACACCTCGGGCCGGCTCATCTCCCGCTCCACCACGGATGTCGAATCGCTGCGCGAGCTGCTCAGCGAGGGATTGCAGGAGCTGGTGACGGTCATCCTGTCGTTCGTCTCCATCTCGGCGATGCTGCTCTGGCTGGACCTGGGGCTGGGCGCGGTCGCGGTGGCCTCCTTCGTGCCGCTGTACCTGCTCGTCCGGCGGTACCGGCGGCGCGCGGGGCGAGTGTTCAGAGCGCGGTCCACGGCGATCGCGGCGGTGATCGTGAAGTTCGTGGAGACCATGAACGGCATCCGGCCGGTGCGCGCGTTCCGCCGCGAGGCCGCCAACGACGCCGACATCCGCGTCCTCAACCGGCGGCACGAGCGCACCAACGGCGACGCACTGCTGGAGATGGCCCGCTATGTCACCGGGTCCCGGCTGGTCGCCAACACCGCGGTCGCGGTGATCGTGCTGTGGGGCGCGTACCGGGTGGCGGACGGTTCGCTTCAGCTGGGGGTGCTGGCGGCCGCGGTGCTGTATCTGCGCCGCCTGTACGACCCGATCGACCGGCTCGGCATGTTCCTCAACTCCTACCAGTCGGCGGCGGCCTCGCTGGAGAAGATCGCCGGGCTGCTGGCGCAGACGCCGTCCGTGCCCGAGCCGTCGACGCCGAAGCGGCTTCCGGCACGTCGGTCGGAGCAGCCCGGCCGTGCGGTCGTCTTCGACGGCGTTCGCTTCGGCTACCGCACGGGCGGCGAGGTGCTGCCCCGCTTCGACCTGACCATCCCGGCCGGGCAGACCGTCGCGGTGGTCGGCTCCACCGGCGCGGGCAAGTCGACGCTGGCCAAGCTGCTCGCCCGCTTCTACGACCCCTCCGACGGCCGGGTGCTGCTGGACGGCGTCGACCTGCGTGAGCTCGCCGTGTCCGAACTGCGGCGCGGGGTCGTCATGGTGACACAGGAGGCGTTCCTGTTCTCCGGCACGGTTGCCGAGAACATCGCCATCGGCCGCCCGGACGCGAGCCGCGAGGAGATCGAGCGGGCGGCGAAGGCGATCGGCGCGCACGACTTCATCAGCGCCCTGCCCGACGGCTACGACACCGACGTGCGCAAGCGGGGTGGCCGTATCTCCGCCGGACAGCGCCAACTGGTGGCCTTCGCACGGGCGTTGCTTGCCGACCCGGCAGTGCTGATCCTCGACGAGGCGACCAGCTCGCTCGACATTCCGGGGGAACGGGCCGTGCAGCGCGCGATGGCAACGGTCCTGACGGGCCGTACGGCCGTGGTGATCGCCCACCGGCTGTCCACGGTCGAGATCGCGGACCGGGTGCTGGTGATGGAGCACGGCCGGATCGTGGAGGACGGCAGCCCGGCCGACCTCATTGCGGGCACGGGCCGGTTCGCGGACCTGCACCGGGCCTGGCGCGACAGCCTGGCGTGAACCAGGGACGGTCTAGGATCCGCGATCTGATGCGCAATGTCGGCGCTCGACGCGCAGTGAATGCGCAATTCCAGGATTCGGTGCGCAACGACTCCGGAACGTAACTGCCGGTCCGCGTCGAGATGCGATCCCCGGCGTGCCGTGCTGCACTGAAAGAGCAAACGCCGTGGCGTGCGCGCGTGGTGGTGGGACGAAACGGCCGATCCGCAGGGTTCGGAAGGGGGGTCCACATGAAGATCGTTGTGGATCTCACGCGGTGCCAGGGGTACGCACAGTGCGCGTTCGCCGCGCCGGATGTGTTTGCCATACAAGGGGACGAGGCGCTTCTGTACGACTCCGATCCGGACGATGCGCAGCGGGAGAAGATCGCGCGGGCCGCGGCGGCCTGCCCGGTCCAGGCCATCTCCTCGACCGTGAGGACGCCCGGAACCGGCATTCGGAGCCTGGAACGCACGTGCCCGCCCCCTGCCCTGAGGAGGCGTTGAAGCGCACCGGGCGCATCGTCATTGTCGGGGCGTCCCTGGCTGGGCTGATGGCTGTTTCGACGCTGCGTCGGGAGGGCTTCACTGGTTCGCTGACCGTGATCGGGGACGAGCCGCATCTCCCTTACGACCGGCCACCGTTGTCCAAGCAGGTCCTCATGGGCCAGGTTCCGTCGCGGCAGACCGCACTGCCCCGCCGCGACGAGTTCGATGCGCACTGGCGGGTGGGAGTCGCGGCCACGGGGCTTGACCTGAACGGCAAGCAGGTGCTCCTGGCCGACGGCGAGAAGGTGGGATTCGACCGGTTGCTCATCTCCACGGGGGTGCGGGCGCGCCCGTGGCCGAACGAGACAGAGGCCGGGCTTGATGGGCTGTTCGCGCTGCGCACCCCCGGAAGACGCGGACGGGCTGCGGCAGCACTTGGCAGCCGGTCCTGGCCGGGTGCTGGTCATCGGTGCCGGGTTCATGGGCTCCGAGGTCGCCTCCGCCTGCCGCGAGCTGAATCTGCCGGTGACCGTCCTCGAGCGCGGCAAGGCCCCTCTGGCCGGGGCACTGGGCGCGGTGATCGGCGGCGTCGCGGCGCAGCTGCAGCGCGACCACGGGGCCGACCTGCGGTGCGGCGTGGGAGTCGAGGCGCTGGAAGGCGATGATCGCGGGCGGTTGCGGCGAGCCCGTCTGTCCGACGGCAGCACTTTCGACGTCGATGTGGCGGTGGCCGCGCTCGGCAGCATCCGCAACGTCGAATGGCTGGAAGGGTCGGGGCTGGCGGCCGGGGTCTGGGGGGTGGCATGCGATGCGGGGTGCCGTGCCATCGACGTCAAAGGCGACCACCGGAGGGATCGCGGAGCGGCGGCGCCGAAACGCCAAGGCATTCGCCGACCTCGGTCAGTACTTCGCCCAGCTTCTCGAGGCCCGCCACGGCCAACGGCACGACGACCTGGTCTCCGGGCTCGTCAGCGGCGACAGCCCCGAGGGGCCGATGCCTCAGGAGGAGGTACTGAGCAACGCTGGACCGGTGCCCTGTGCGCGGTGGGGGCGTTCAACGCCTGGCTGGGCATCATGCGGCACCGCACGATGACCCGGGTCCGGATGGACGCCGACTTCCGCACGGTCAAGGTCGTCGTCCAGCACGCGGTCCGGCTGGGTGCCGCGCTGCCCGGGCGGGTCGGGGCCGGGGAGATCGTCACCATCGGCGTGGGCGACGTGAAGACGATCAGCCAGTCGCTGACGATGGTCGGCCCCGGCGTCGGCGCGCCGCGGCGAGCCGCGACGCGCTGGAGACCTCCCGCCGCACCCGCTTCCACACGCTGTACCTGCGCACGGTGTTCTTCCCGGTGGTGGAGGTGGCGTACGTCCTGCCCGTGGCGGGCGTGCTGCTGACCGGCGGGGTGCTGCACGCGCGGGGTGCCATGAGTCTGGGTGCGGTGGTGGCGGCCGCGCTGTACCTGCGGCAGCTGAGCGAGCCGCTGGACCAGATCCTGGTGCGGGTCGAGCAACTGCAGAGCAGCGGCGCCTCCTTCGCCCGGGTGGAGGGCCTGGCCCGGGCCCCGCGGGCCGTACCGGCCGGCTCGCCCGCCCCGGCGGACGACCGGATCGACGTGACCGGCGTCCGGTACGCCTACGAGCGCGGCGGCGAGGTGCTGCGCGGGGTCGACCTGACGGTGCGGCCCGGGGAGCGGCTGGCCGTGGTCGGCCCGTCCGGCGCCGGCAAGACCACGCTGAGCCGGCTGTTGGCGGGCATCGACGCGCCGGGGGCGGGCTCGGTCACGGTGGGCGGGGTGCCGATCGCCGGCCTCGAACCGGAGCGGCTGCGCCGCCAGGTCGTCCTCGTCACCCAGGAGCATCACGTGTTCCTCGGCACGGTCCGCGACAACCTGCGGATCGCCGAACCGGCCGCCTCGGACGCGGAGTTGTGGTCGGCGCCGGCCGCGGTCGGCGCCGACGGCTGGGTGCGGGAGCTGCCGGACGGCCTGGACACCGAGCTGGGGACGGGCGGGTGCCGCACCGACGGCTCGCAGGCCCAGCAACTCGCCCTCGCCCGCGTGGTGCTGGCCGACCCGCACACCCTGATCCTCGACGAGGCCACGGCCCTCCTCGACCCGACGACCGCCCGCCACACCGAGCGCGCCTGGCCGCCGTCCTGCGCGGCCGCACCGTCATCGCCGTCGCCCACCGCCTGCACACCGCCCACGACGCCGACCGGGTGGCCGTCATGGAGGACGGCCGCCTGAGCGAACTCGGCACCCACGACGAACTGGTCGCCTCGAACGGGGCGTACGCGGCGCTGTGGCGGACGTGGCACGGGGAGCGGCCGACGACGTCCTGCCCCCCCCTCAGGTCGGCCACTCGGCAGACAGTCCGCATACCGAACATGAACATCCGGACAACGAACGATTTCCGGCCAAGTTTCTGACGCGCTCCTGACAGGGAGCGCGATCTCCTGCCACTCTTCCCACGGCCACATCACAGCAACCCCACGGCATCCGCACAACTCCACGGCTGTGACCCGGCCGGCACTTCCGCACCTGGTTCCGCGTTCCGCCCCGTTCTGCCCGGACGGCCGACCCTCCGTCCGGATCTCCCCTGGCCGCGCGACCCGCGGCCATGCAGAAGGAGTCAGTGTTGAGAAGCAGTTCCTCCCGCAGACGCACCGCCCACATCACCCACCGCCGCGCGGCGGGCGTCGCCCTCGCCGGCGCCGCCGCCCTGATCGCCGCGGCCGTCCAGTCGGGCGCCGCGAGCGCCGCCCCCGCCCAGGCGCCCTCGGGCAGGGCCAATCCGGCCCACGTCGCCGTGAAGCTCACCCCCTCGCAGCGCGCCGAGCTGATCCGCGACGCCGACAGCGCCAAGGCGCAGACGGCGAAGGACATCGGCCTCGGCGGCAAGGAGAAGCTGGTCGTCAAGGACATCGTCAAGGACGCCGACGGTACCGTGCACACCCGCTACGAGCGCACCTACGCCGGCCTGCCGGTCCTCGGCGGCGACCTGATCGTCGACACCGCCAAGTCCGGGAGGACCGAGCGCGTCACCAAGGCGACAAGCGCCGCGCTCAAGGTCTCCGACCTGACCCCGAGCGTGACGAAGGCGGCCGCCGAGAAGCAGGCCGTCCAGCGTGCCAAGGCCCTCGGCGGCGCCAGGTCCGCGGCGGACGGCGCGCCGCGCAAGGTCATCTGGGCGGCGAGCGGCAAGCCGGTCCTCGCGTACGAGACGGTCGTCGGCGGCCTGCAGGACGACGGCACCCCGAACGAGCTGCACGTGATCACGGACGCAGCCACCGGCAAGAAGCTCTACGAGTACCAGGGCATCGAGACCGGCATCGGCAACACCCAGTACAGCGGCCAGGTGACGCTGACGACGACCCAGTCGGGTTCGACGTACACGCTGAACGACGGGGCGCGCGGGGGCCACAAGACGTACAACCTGAACCATGGCACGTCCGGCACCGGCACACTGTTCTCGCAGTCCAGCGACACGTGGGGCAACGGCACCACGTCGAACGCCGCGACCGCGGGCGCCGACGCGCACTACGGCGCCGCCGTGACCTGGGACTTCTACAAGAACACCTTCGGCCGCAGCGGCATCAGGAACGACGGCGTGGGCGCCTACTCGCGCGTCCACTACGGCAACTCGTACGTCAACGCCTTCTGGGACGACAGCTGCTTCTGCATGACCTACGGCGACGGCTCCGGCAACGCCGACCCGCTGACCTCGCTGGACGTGGCCGGCCACGAGATGAGCCACGGCGTCACCTCCAACACCGCCGGCCTCAACTACAGCGGCGAGTCCGGCGGCCTCAA
>NZ_JBEXHW010000010.1:0-30809 GCF_040608235.1 Streptomyces sp. NPDC005202
ATCGGCGATGATGCGTCGGCAGGCACGGTCTTCCACTCGGATCACGGGGCGTAGAGAACTCCATGATCTTGGAAGCCGTGCCTGTCACATTCCCCGAACCCCCGCCGAGCTGGCAGATCATCACGAACCGGACGTCAAGCGACTACGCCGAAGCCCTGCACCTGCGCCAGCTCTGGCACAACGCCGCCTACGATCCCGCGCCGAGTCGAACCTTCCGCAGGTGGCTGCGCCGCAGCCCGTGGCGTCGGCCGACGACGCCAGCACGGCGCTTGACGCTCCCCCGCACCACAACCGCACCAGATCGAGCGGGGAACAGCGGGGAACCACGGTGAAACCGGCCGAGCCCCACGAGGCCGCACCTCGGCCATTCGTACAGGTCAAGAGCCGAACCGCCCCCAAGCGCCCGCAGCTTCCCGAGCTGAGAGCGCGAGTTCGATTGTCGTTACTCGCTCCATCGAGGGAGTCGGCCTGGATGGAGTCAGCAGCCCCAAGGCCGTTCCGCTGTTCGGTTTGAGGTTTTTACTTTCGGGCGGAGGATGCCGACCTGCGCACATCGAACCCTCAAGTCCTCCTCAGAACATCGATCTTGTAATTGTCGCGTGCATGCCCTGTGTGTAGTGTCCAAGTGCAGACAGACAGGGCTGGGAGGACGGTTCGGACCAGCCTTTCTCCGAGAAGGCGCCATCCATGTGTGACACGCCGTCCACGTGGTACACCATCACGTCGAAGAAGGCCTACCACATCCCGTCCTGGTGGAACGGCACCAAGTACAAGGACGGTTCGGGCGGCACCATGTCCGTGTCCGTGACCAAGGCCGGCACCATTTCTGGCGAATTCTCAGCCAGTGGGGAGTGGTCGGCCGGGGCGCTCGCGAAGGCCAAGACCACCATCAGCATCAAGATCGGTGCCAGCGTGTCCGTCACCATCGGCCACAACTACTCCCATGACATCAGCCGGAACAAGTACGGCCACCTGCAGTACGGTTCGTGGGGATACAAGCTGACCTGGAAGCGGTACCGTTCCGCCGGAGGTAGCAGTTGTGGCGGCGTCGAGATCGCTCATGGGTCGGCGACGCTCCCCACGTCCGAGACTGGCTGGAAGTACTGGGAAACCTCGTCATGACCTATTCGAGCCCGCGGGCATGGCTCGCCGGATGCGCTGTAGCGGCGTCGGTAATCCTGCTCACCTCGTGCACGTCCGGCAGCGGCGACGGCAAGACCTCCAAGGCTCCCTCGTCGCCTGCGTCGAGTGGGTGGCCGGGTCCTCCGAGAAGAAGTTCACCGAGCAGGCTCAAGCGGCCCTTGCCACTGCCCAGAGTGGGAAGATGGTCGAGGCCGGCGCGGAGCGGGTGGCCGACGGTATCCACACCGAGCCGAGCCTGAGCGAGGGTAAGACCTACAGGCTCAACCTGGTGTGCGTTGGCAGCGGCAGTGCGCAGTTGACATTCACACCGGCGAGCACCGGCACAGAGACCAAGGTGCCGTGCGACCAGTCAGTGGTCCAGCAGCGGATCACCGTGCACAAGCCGATACGCATTGATGTCGACGGTGCCAAGGGGTCAACCGGCGTGATCGCCTGGCGGATCGACGCCCTCTGATCCGGGTATACGGGCGCCCCCAGCACGGCTGCTGGGGGCGCTCAGTCCGTACAGCAGCGAAATACAGCAACCTCAGCAACTCTCCGCTTGTGCCTACGTGCGGAGCTCCCCTGTGGAGTGGTCCGGCATCCTGACCGCATGACGGAGCCTGAGGTCAAGTACGTGAAACTGCACTTCCGCCTTGAGATAGAGGACGACTGGCCTCCTGCCGGAGTGGAAAACCTGTGGGCCGTCGACCAGGGCGACGGCACGGTGAAGCTCGACAACGTCCCATGGTTCGCCCGTGGGATCGCATGTGGTGACGTACTTGCCGCGAGCCCCGATGAAGTGGGCGTGCTCTGGGCCGGTGACGTGGTTCGCCCGTCGGAGAACTGCACGATCCGCCTGATCGTGTTCCGCGACGGAGGCTCCGGCGCAGCTCGGCAAAGCGTGCTCGACGCATTCCGCCAACTGGGCGTGGGTGGCGAAGGAATCGAGCGGTTCGGCATGGTCGCCTTGGACGTCCCTCCCACCGCGGATCTCGCCCAGGTCCAACGGTTGCTCGACCATGGCGTGGCCAAGGAGTGGTGGGACATGGAAGAGGGATGCGTCACCGCACAATGGCGTGCCCTCGCCACAAGCTGACAGCTGCGACGCCCATCGGCCGTGGGCCGTCTCCGGGCCGTCCGAGGGTGCTCAACAGCGGCCAACGACGACCAATGGCGACCACTCAGCGGCAGCCTTTCAGCGCCTGGACCAGCGAAAACCCAGCTCCCCAAGATCCCCGGCAAGACCCAGGGCAAGAAGAAGTAGGCCGAGCTGATCAAGCCCCCTGCCTGCGGGTCCTTTGCCGGTAGGGGGCTTGACGCTGTGCTGGGGCCGAACCAGACCCGCCTGACTGTTCCCCGTCGACCCGAGGTTTCGGCGCCGTCCCCTGGCGGGCGCCTCGGCATTACGTGTGGGTCAGCAGGTTCGCGATCGTGCGGCGCAGTGACTCGTCGTCCAGGATGGCGCGGTAGTCGGGGTGGGGCGACAGGCGGTGCTCGCGGGAGAGGATCGTGTGGAGGGCGGTGCGGATCCGCGGGGTGGTCGTGCCGATGCGGGTCAGTGCGTCCAGGGCGTCGCGGGCTCGTACGGCGTGCCGGCCGCGGCGGGGCCCAGCGGCCGCAGCACCTGCAGACGCACCTAGCCGTTCTCCTCGGCCCGCCAGCGTTCCAGCAGGTGCCCGGGGTCCGCGGCCAGGGGGAGTGCGACGTACCGCACCTCCGGGTCGGGGTCGGCGAGCAGCGCCTGCGCCGCCGCGCGATGGCGTGCCCATGCGGCGGGCCACCCCGCGTCCACCAGTTGCGCCTCAGCGGTCGCGGCCGTCCCCACCAGCGCGGCGAGCAGCGCGACGAGACCGACGCGCGCGCCCACGCCCGGATCCGCCGCGAGTCGCAGGACGAAGGGGAGCGCGGCAGTCGCGGCGGAGGGCAGTCTGCCGTTGCCCGGCGCCAGGTGGCCGAAGAGGGGGGAGCAGTCGTCCTCCGCGGAGTCCGGCCCCTGCCGGGCGATCCGCCGGAGCGCTCGGCTGACGTCTTCGGGCGTTCCCTGCTCACGTGCCAGGCCGAGCCGCTCCCAGGGCACCGCGTCCAGCGCCCGCAGCAGTTCCGCACGATCGGACGCGTCCCGGCCCTCGAACGCCGTACCTGCCACCGTCACCCCCCTTACCCGTCGAACCGCCCAAGCCTGGACGTCGCGGGCACGGCTCGGCAAGGCATTTACCGGTGGGCACCCACATGCGCAGGGCCCCGGCGGTGCACCGGGGCCCTGTTTGAGGACGCGAACGGCGGCGCCGTCAGCCGCACTGGCAGGGGTTGCCCGACTGGCAGCCGCAGCCGCAGCCCGAGCCGCAGCCGCAGGCGCCGAAGAGCGGCAGGCTCTTGATCTCGGTGGGCTGTTCGGTCTCGCGTTCCTGCGTGGGGTCGGGCGTGGTGCTGGGGGATTCGGCCATGGGTCCTCCTCGATGCTGGTGCCTGTGCCCATTCCATGCCCGTTCCGCTGGGCGCATCAACGGCGCACTGGGGCTCGCACGCGCCCCGCCGACGTTTCCTCGCGCCTGCTCAGGCCCCGCGACGCCCGTCGTCAGGCCCCGTGGCGCCCGTCGTCAGGCCCCGTGGCGCCCGTCGTCAGGCCCCGTGGCGCCCGTCGTCAGGCCCCGCTACGTCCACCGTCAGGCCCGTCGACCCCCGTGACCGGCTGGATGTCCGACTGCTGGAGGTCGTCCGCGTGCTCGCCCGTCACCAGGAACACCACGCGCTTGGCGACGGCCACCGCGTGATCGGCGAACCGCTCGTAGTAGCGGCCGAGCAGCGTCACGTCGACGGCGGTCTCGATGCCGTGCTTCCAGCGCCCGTCGATCAGGTGCTGGAAGAGGGTGCGGTGCAGGAGGTCCATCTCGTCGTCGTCGGTCTCCAGCTGGAGCGCCAGGTCGACGTCCTTGGTGACGATCACCTCGGCCGCCTTCGCCATCAGGCGCTGCGCGAGCTGACCCATCTCCAGGATGGTGGCGTGCAGGTCGTGCGGGACCGCGCGGTCCGGGAAGCGCAGCCGGGCGAGCTTTGCCACGTGCTGGGCGAGGTCGCCCGAGCGCTCCAGGTCGGCCGACATGCGCAGTGATGTGACGACGATCCGGAGATCCGTGGCCACCGGCTGCTGGCGGGCGAGCAGGGCTATGGCCCGGGCCTCCAGGTCGTGCTGCAGTTCGTCGACCTTCTTGTCGGCCTCGATCACGCTCTCGGCCAGCTTGAGGTCGGAGTCGAGGATGGCCGTGGTGGCGCGCCCGATCGCCGACCCGACCAGCCGGGCCATCTCCACCAGACCGTCGCCGATCGAGTCCAGTTCCTCGTGGTACGCGTCCCGCATCAGGGTTCCCTCTCGTGCGTTTTCGTTCGGGGGTTTCCGGGGCCGGGGCCCGTGGTGAAGCCGGCGGTCCGAACCCCACGCTCCCACGTTCCGGCCCCTACGCGTCCGTTTCCGTCACCCCAAATGAACCAATCCTGGCTCCTGGGTGAACTCTGGGCGACGAGTGTTCGAGCTCGCACTCCGACGGCTGTGGTCATGTCCTACCCCATGCCTAACCTGGATGCATGGACGTGAACGCGGCGGTCGCCGCAGCGGCAGCGATCGCCGGAGTACTCACCGGCGTCATCGCCATGCTGGCTTTCCGCTGGAGCGAGCGCGAGCAGAAGCGCCCGACGCGTACCTCCCTGCACACGGACTCGGTGCTTCCGCCGGGCGTGGACACCGTCCTGTCGGTCCTGCGTTCCTCCGCCGTTGTCCTCGACGAGGCCGACGCCGTCGTCAAGGCCAGCTCCGCCGCCTACGCCCTCGGGCTCGTCCGCGGCGGCAAGCTCGCCGTGGAGCCGATGCTACAGATGGCCCGGGACACCCGGCGGGACGGCGAGATACGCCAGGTGGAACTGGATCTTCCGCGGCGCGGCACCGGCAGGGGAGAGGCGCTCGCCGTCTCCGCGCGCGTCGCGCCGCTCGGCTCCCGGCTGGTCCTCCTCCTCGTCGAGGACCTGACCGAGGCCCGCCGCATCGAGGCCGTACGCCGCGACTTCGTCGCGAACGTCAGCCACGAGCTGAAGACCCCCGTCGGCGCACTGTCCCTGCTGTCCGAGGCCGTCATGGACGCCTCCGACGATCCGGAGGCGGTGCAGCGCTTCGCCGGCCGCATGCAGACCGAGGCGACCCGGCTCACCAACCTGGTGCAGGAGCTCATCGACCTCTCCCGCATCCAGAACGACGATCCCCTCGAGGACGCCGAGCCGGTCCCCGTGGACGAACTGGTCGCCGAGGCCATCGACCGCTGCCGGCATCAGGCCGGGACCAAGCAGATCACCATGGCCGCCTCGATCGGGGGGCCCGGAGGGCCTTCCTCCGAGGGTGGTGGTGTGCGACGGTCGGGCACAGCCGACCTGCATGTGTGGGGCAACCGCGGCCAGCTCGCCGCCGCGCTCGGCAACCTCGTCGAGAACGCCGTCAACTACTCCCCGGCCCGTACCCGCGTCGGCATCGCCGCCCGCAGGGTGACGGCGCCCGGCGGAGACATGATCGAGATCGCCGTCACCGACCAGGGCATCGGCATCTCGGACAAGGACAAGGAGCGCATCTTCGAGCGCTTCTACCGCGTCGACCCGGCCCGCTCACGTGCCACGGGCGGCACCGGCCTGGGTCTTGCGATCGTGAAGCACGTGGTCGCCTCGCACGGCGGGGAGGTCACGGTGTGGAGCGCCGTGGGACAGGGCTCCACCTTCACCCTGCGGCTGCCGGAGGCGGGTGCGGCCCGCGACCGCGCGCAGCAGCATCCCGCCCTCGACGACGAGGCCGGGCAGCCCACAGAGTCATCCCCGTACGAACCGCTTCCCGCCCCGGAGGTCCTTCCGTGACCCGAGTGCTCGTCGTCGAGGACGAGGAGTCCTTCTCCGACGCCCTGTCGTACATGCTCCGCAAGGAGGGCTTCGAGGTCGCCGTCGCGGCGACCGGGCCCGACGGACTCGACGAGTTCGAGCGCAACGGCGCCGACCTCGTCCTCCTCGACCTGATGCTGCCGGGCCTGCCCGGCACGGAGGTGTGCCGCCAGCTGCGCGGCCGCTCCAACGTCCCCGTGATCATGGTGACCGCCAAGGACAGCGAGATCGACAAGGTCGTCGGGCTGGAGATAGGAGCCGACGACTACGTCACCAAGCCCTTCTCCTCGCGTGAGCTGGTTGCCCGCATCCGTGCCGTGCTGCGCCGCCGCGGCGAGCCGGAGGAGGCCGCCCCGGCCGCCCTCGAGGCCGGGCCGGTCCGCATGGACGTCGACCGGCACGTTGTCACCGTCGCCGGCTCCAAGGTCGACCTGCCGCTGAAGGAGTTCGACCTGCTGGAGATGCTGCTGCGCAACGCCGGGCGCGTGCTGACCCGCATGCAGCTCATCGACCGGGTCTGGGGCGCCGACTACGTGGGCGACACCAAGACCCTCGACGTCCACGTCAAGCGCCTGCGCGCCAAGATCGAGCCGGATCCGGGCGCGCCGCGCTACCTGGTGACGGTCCGGGGCCTCGGCTACAAGTTCGAGCCGTAAGCCGCGAAGCCGGTATCACGACGAAGGGCGGCACCCTCGATGAGGGTGCCGCCCTTGCGCCTGCGGGTCTCAGTGACCGGCCGTCGACTGCGACGCCGAGTCGCTCGGGGTCGGGGTGGTGCTGCCCGACTTTGACGCCGACGGCGAGCCGGACGGCCTCTTCGCCGGCTTGCCGGACGCGGAGCTGGACGCGGAGCTGGACGCGGACGGCGATCCCGAGGCACCCGGCGCCGGCGGGATGTTGCTCGGGCCCCACTTGTCGAAGTAGCTCTTGGCCGGGACGACGAAGGCGCGCGGGCTCACGGCACCGGTCTTGCTGAAGGTGAACGTGATCTTCTGCGCGTTGCCGTCCTGGATGGCCTCGCGGCTGCTGGGCAGGACCGCGGCGGCGTTGCCCTTGCCGCCGATGACGACCGAGCCGCCGGCCGGGACGGTCAGCTTGCCCTTGCCGCCGGCGGGTGTGATCTGCGCGGGCTTGTTCGCGCCTTCGACGGTGATCGAGTCCAGCGTCTGGGCGGTGTCACCGTCGTTGAAGACGGTCGCGGAGATCACGGCCGGCCCGGTCGACTGCATGTCGGGCTGGGTGATGATCAGGGCGTTCTGGATCTTGATGTCGCCGACGGTGGCGGCCGCGTTGTCCGGCTTGATTTGGAGCGTCTGGGCGTTGTTGCCGGCGCCGCACGCGGCGAGCGAGGCGATCGAGAACGCGATGGCGGTGGCGGCGAGGGCGCCGCGTCGAAGGCTGCTGCTCACGGCGGCGGCAACTCCTTGAACGTGGGCGGTGCAGGGCGGCCCCCTTATAAAGCCGCCCTAAGCGTCTGTCAGCGGCCTTAGGTTACCGAGCCGTTCCCGCGCCATCGCACCCGACCCGCCTCTCTGGGCCTCAAGGCACCCGAGCACCCCGCCGTCACGGCTGTCCCGACGCTCCAATGTGACTCTCCAGTCACATTGGCCCCAGGGTCATCCGCCATTCACATAAGCGCTCGCCGGCATACCCCGGCACCCGGCTCTCGCGGATTTCCGGTGAAGGAATGCGCGGCCGGTCCGGGAATTGATCACCAACTGGTCGGTCGGCCGTTGTGCCGCGACCGTGATCAATTCCGGATTCGTCTCGTACGCGACTCGGCTCACCGAACGGAGTAGCGAAACTCGAGCGCTTGGAACCGGACAAATTGGGACGTTCGGCCGTTTGGACAGGCGGCCGGATGTGTGTAACGTACGCGTTTCCCCTCACGTGAAGAGCCCCTCCGACCTGCGAATACCTGCTTCCCCTTGGCCCGTCCGACCCTTCCGAAGCACGTTCCTGTTGCTGTTGTCAAGCCCCGAGATATGCCCTGACCTGCGAAAACGCCATTCAGAAGACGCCCCATCCGTGTTACCCTGGATAGCCACGGAAGGGGTACCTGTCACATGACGTTCAAGGTTGGCGACACCGTGGTCTATCCCCATCACGGGGCCGCGCTGATCGAGGCCATCGAAACTCGCCAGATCAAAGGCGTGGACAAGACCTACTTGGTGCTGAAGGTCGCCCAGGGTGACCTGACGGTGCGTGTGCCAGCGGACAATGCGGAGTTCGTCGGCGTGCGTGATGTGGTCGGTCAGGACGGGCTGGACCGGGTCTTCGAGGTGCTGCGCGCTCCATACGCCGAGGAGCCCACGAACTGGTCGCGTCGCTACAAGGCAAATCTGGAGAAGCTCGCCTCCGGCGATGTCATCAAGGTCGCGGAAGTCGTACGTGACCTGTGGCGTCGCGAGCGCGAGCGCGGACTCTCCGCGGGTGAGAAGCGCATGCTCGCCAAGGCCCGCCAGATCCTGGTGAGCGAGCTCGCCCTCGCGGAGAACACGAACGAGGACAAGGCCGAGGCCCTGCTCGACGAGGTTCTCGCGTCCTGACGCGAGGTCGACGACACCATCCGCCTCAGTTCCAGCACAGTGAAGTGCCGCGGTGCCCGATGACGCAACTCCAGTCGCCGGGCGCTGCGGCATGTTCGTACGCGCGCGCGTGACGCCCATGACGTACGGCGGGGGAGCCCCCGATACTGACGTGCCGGGCTCGGGCAGTCGGCTCGACCTGGGTCACGGAAGGGTCCGGTCAAGGCGTCGCGCCCGGCACTCCCCCAGCCCTTGGCCGGGGGCGTCCCAGTGGCCATACCCACGTAGGTCGAGCACACAAACCTGACAGGAACCGATGTCTGACGATTCGCGCCCTTCGCGCATGGATGCCCAGCCAGGGGGCCCCGTCGCCGTCGTGATCCCGGCCGCCGGCCGGGGCGTACGCCTCGGTCCGGGCGCCCCCAAAGCGCTTCGCGCGCTGAACGGCACCCCCATGCTCATCCACGCGGTCCGGGCCATGGCCGCCTCCCGCGCCGTCTCCCTCGTGGTCGTCGTCGCCCCGCCCGACGGCGCCGCCGAGGTCAAGACGCTGCTCGACGCGCACGCGCTGCCTGGGGGTACCCCCAGCGGTGGCTGGGGGGGCACCGACTTCCTCGTCGTCCCCGGCGGCGACTCCCGCCAGGAGTCCGTGAAGCTCGGCCTGGACGCGCTGCCGCCCGGCTACGACATCGTCCTCGTGCACGACGCGGCCCGCCCGCTGGTGCCGGTGGACACCGTCGACGCGGTCATCGAGGCCGTACGGGACGGGGCGCGGGCCGTCGTCCCGGCGCTGCCACTGGCGGACACCGTCAAGCAGGTCGAGCCGGCGGCCGTGCCGGGCGAGCCCGAGCCGGTGGTCGCGACGCCGGACCGGGCGCGGCTGCGGGCCGTGCAGACCCCGCAGGGCTTCGACCGGGCGACGCTGACCCGCGCCCATGAGACGGTCACCGAGAACGTCACCGACGACGCGAGCATGGTCGAACAGCTCGGCGAGCGGGTCGTGGCCGTGCCCGGCCACGAGGAGGCCTTCAAGGTCACCCGCCCGCTGGACCTGGTTCTCGCGGAGGCGGTGCTGGCCCGCCGGAGGTTGAACGATGGCTTCTGAGGCGTCATCCGATTTCCGGCCGCCGCCGGGTGGCCTGCTGCCGCAGGTCGGCATCGGCACCGACATCCACGCCTTCGAGGAGGGCCGCGAGCTGTGGTGCGCGGGCCTGAAGTGGGAGGGCGAGGGGCCGGGGCTGGCCGGGCACTCCGACGCGGACGTCGTCGCGCACGCCGCGTGCAACGCGCTGTTCTCGGCCGCCGGGCTGGGCGACCTCGGGCAGCACTTCGGCACCGGGCGCCCCGAGTGGTCGGGCGCGTCCGGGGTCACGCTGCTGACGGAGGCCGCGCGGATCGTGCGCGAGGCGGGCTTCCGAATCGGGAACATCGCGGTGCAGGTCGTCGGCCCCCGGCCGAAGATCGGCAAGCGGCGCGACGAGGCCCAGAAGATCCTTTCCGAGGCGGCCGGCGCGCCGGTGTCGGTCTCCGGCGCGACGACGGACGGCCTCGGCTTCCCCGGCCGGGGCGAGGGGCTGATGGCGGTGGCCACGGCACTCGTGGTGCGGGTGAGCTGACGGCGTGCGAGGGTACCCGGAGAGTCACCACTGACCGAGGTCACGGAGGTACCCCCATGCCCGCCGCCCTGCCCGACCGGCTCAAGTCCCTGCTCGACGGCCCCGTCTTCATCGTCGTCGGCACCCTCCAGCCCGACGGCAGCCCGCAACTGTCCCCCGTGTGGGTGAAGCGGGACGGCGACCAGGTGCTCTTCTCCACCACCGTCGACCGCCGCAAGAAGAAGAACCTCGACCGCGACCCCCGGGTGAGCGTCGTCGTCCAGGACCCCCGCTCCCCCTACGAGTACGCCGAGATCCGCGGCACCGCCGAGATGACCACGCAGGGCGGCAAGGAACTCATCGACGAATTGAGCCTGAAGTACACCGGCAAGAAGTACGCCGACTTCAACCCGGCGTCGGCCCAGGACGCGGAGCGGGTGGTCGTGCGGATCACGCCGCGGAAGGTCGTCGGGACTCTGTGACGCCCGCTTCCGGGTCACAGAATGTGTGGCCCTTGGCCGGAACGGTCGCGAGGCACTGTCCGGCGCCCACTACCCTGGAGTGGTGACTATTCGCCTGTACGACACCAGCGCCCGGCAGATCCGTGACTTCACCCCGCTCAAGCCGGGTTGTGTCTCGATCTACCTGTGTGGCGCCACCGTGCAGGCGGCACCGCACATCGGGCACATCCGGTCGGGGCTGAACTTCGACATCATGCGCCGCTGGTTCGAGTACCGCGGCTACGAGGTGACGTTCATCAGGAACGTCACCGACATCGACGACAAGATCATCACGAAGGCCCACGAGCAGAACCGGCCCTGGTGGGCGATCGGCTACGAGAACGAGCGCGCGTTCAACGACGGTTACGCCGCGCTCGGCTGCCTGCCGCCCACGTACGAGCCCCGCGCCACCGGCCACGTGCCGGAGATGATCGAGATGATGCAGACGCTCATCGAGCGCGGGCACGCCTACGAGGCCGACGGCAACGTCTACTTCGACGTGCGCTCCTTCCCCGGCTATCTGGAGCTGTCCCGCCAGGAGCTCGACAACCTCCAGCAGCCCTCGGGCGCGGGCGAGACCGGCAAGCGGGACCCCCGCGACTTCGCCATGTGGAAGGCGGCCAAGCCGGGCGAGCCGACCTGGCCCACGCCGTGGGGGCGGGGCCGGCCGGGCTGGCACCTGGAGTGCTCGGCGATGGCGCACAAGTACCTGGGCTCCGCCTTCGACATCCACGGCGGCGGCCTGGACCTGATCTTCCCGCACCACGAGAACGAGATCGCCCAGGCCAAGGCCTACGGTGACGACTTCGCCCAGTACTGGGTGCACAACGCCTGGGTGACCATGGCCGGCGACAAGATGTCCAAGTCGCTCGGCAACTCGGTGCTCGTCTCCGAGATGGTCAAGCACTGGCGTCCCATCGTGCTGCGCTACTACCTCGGCACCCCGCACTACCGCTCGATGATCGAGTACAGCGAGGAGTCGCTGCGCGAGGCCGAGTCGGCGTTCGCCCGGATCGAGGGCTTCGTGCAGCGGGTGGTGGAGAAGGCCGGCGGCGTGGTGGAGCCGGCCGCGGAGGTGCCGCTCGCCTTCGCCGAGGCGATGGACGACGACCTGGGCGTGCCGCAGGCGCTCGCCGTGGTGCACACCACCGTCCGGCAGGGCAACTCCGCGCTGGCCGCCGACGACAAGGAGGCCGCTGTGGCCCGGCTCGCCGAGGTGCGCGCCATGCTCGGCGTTCTCGGCCTCGACCCCCTCGACCCGCACTGGGCCGGGGAAGGCGACCGCGGGGAGGACCTGCACGGCGTCGTCGACACCCTGGTCCGCATGGTCCTCGACCAGCGCGAGGCCGCCCGCGCCCGCAAGGACTGGACCACCGCGGACGCCATCCGCGACCAGCTCAACCAGTCCGGCCTGGTCATCGAGGACAGCCCGCAGGGCCCGCGCTGGACCCTCGGCCCGCGCTGAGCCCGGCGCGGCACCCCGAAGATCGATGGTGCCGCCCGGCCCTCCGGGCGGCACACTTCACATACGTACGCTCAACACACTCGCAGAACTTCGTAGAACAGAGACAGGTAGGTCATGGCCGCGAACAACCGTCGCATGTCCGGCAAGAAGGGCGCGCAGGTCGGCAGCGGCGGCAAGCGGCGCCGGGGCCTGGAGGGCAAGGGCCCGACCCCGCCCGCCGAGATGCGCAAGGGGCACGCCAAGCAGCGCGCCGCCCAGGCGAAGGCCCGCCGTGCCCAGGGGCGCTCGCAGCAGCGCCGCGGCGCGGGCAAGTCGTCGTCCGAGTTCGTCGTCGGCCGCAACCCCGTGGTCGAGGCGCTGCGCGAGGGCGTGCCCGCCTCCACGCTCTACGTCCAGCAGTTCATCGACAACGACGAGCGGGTGCGCGAGGCGCTGCAGCTCGCGGCCGACCGCGGCGGCATCAACCTCATGGAGGCGCCGCGCCCCGAGCTGGACCGGATGACGAACGGGCTCAACCACCAGGGCCTGGTCCTTCAGGTCCCGCCGTACGAGTACGCCCACCCCGAGGACCTCGCCGACGCCGCCTACGACGAGGGCGAGGACCCGCTGATCGTCGCCCTCGACGGGGTGACGGACCCGCGCAACCTGGGTGCCGTCGTCCGCTCCGTCACCGCCTTCGGCGGCCACGGCGTCGTCGTCCCCGAGCGGCGCGCGGCCGGCATGACCGCGGGCGCCTGGAAGACCTCCGCCGGTACGGCCGCCCGTACGCCGGTCGCCCGCGCCACGAACCTGACGCGCGCGCTCGAGGCGTACAAGAAGGCGGGGATCGTCGTGGTCGGCCTCGCCGCGGACGGTGAGGTCGAACTCGGCGACCTGGATGCCCTGGAGGGGCCCGTCGCCATCGTCGTCGGCAGCGAGGGCAAGGGGCTGTCCCGGCTCGTCGGCGAGACCTGCGACTTCCGGGTGCGGATCCCGATGCCCGGTGGCGCCGAGTCGCTCAACGCCGGTGTGGCGGCGGGCATCGTGCTGTTCGAGGCGGCCCGCAGGCGCGCCTGAACCAGGCGGCGCCGGACGCTCGAACGGGCCTGCGTGCGGTCACTCACTCGGGTAAAACTGGGCGACCAGTGCAACCTTGACGCTGTCCGGACACATCCGACGGGTCAGAGCAGTGTCCTAACTCCCCGTCACTCGGTTAGTTGAGTGTGGACACCAGAACACCCCGCACACCCACGGGGGACCGCTCGTCGGGACTCGACGACGCTCCCGCGCTGAGCATGGTGAAGGTACCGAGCGATCCGGCGCAGGTCATCGTCAATCACGCGAGTTTCCGCGTGTTGTTGGGCGCCGACGCGCGGCGTACCCAGTCTCCGCGGATCGCCCGGCACTTGAGCGCCACCGAAATCACCGCCCGTATGCCCGTCGTCGGCACGGCGGGCCGGGCCGGCGCGGCCGCCCCCCGCCGTCCGGTCGTCTGGAGCGGCAAGTCCGCCCCCGACGACACCGGCGCCCACCGGCTGTTGCAGGCCGTGCGGAGCGGGAGCGTCCGGTACGCCGAGGAGCCGTCCTCGGACACCGGGGCCACCCAGGTCATTCCCCGCGTCGGCGTCGACACGGACTACGGCGGCGACGCCTACGACGACCTCGGCCCCCGGACCGTCGAGACCCCCGTCGTCGGCGCCCAGCGCGGCCCCGACCCCGGCGAGACCCGGCTCCTGCCGAACATGCGGACCGTCGGCAGCGCGTACGACGAACCCGCCTACGGCCAACCCGCCTACGACGAACCGGCTTACGGCGAACCCGCCTACGCCGACCCCGCCTACGCCGACACCGACTTCGCGGACGACGACCACGAGGAGCCGCGGGGCAGGGGCCACGGCGACGACCCGGCGCGGCACGCCTACTACCCGGGCCGCCGCATGAACCTCGGGGTCGTCCTGCTACCCCTGAGGATCTTCCTCGGCTTCATCTCCGCCTACGCCGGCATGGGCAAGCTCTGCGACCCCCTCTACTTCGACGGCGGCAAGCGCGGCTCCATGGTCAAGTGGCTCAACACCTTGCACCCCTGGGAAGTCGCCGAGCCGCTGCGCCAGTTCGCGCTCCAGCACCCCGTCGGCTCCGGGCTCGTCATCGCCTTCCTCCAGGTCATCGTGGGCGTCCTGACGGTCCTGGGCTGCTGGCAGCGGGTCGCCGCGGTCGTCGGCGCGCTGCTCTCCGCCGCGCTCATCGTCACCGTCAGCTGGAAGACGGTTCCCGCCTACGACGCCCCCGACATCATCTACCTCGCCGCCTGGTCTCCGCTGATCATCGCCGGCGCCCCCGTCTACTCCGTCGACGGCCGCCTCGCCGCCTCCGCCTGGCGGCGGCTCGGCCCGCGCTCCGACCTCTGGGAGCTGCGCCAGTACGTGCTGCGCCGCGGCGCCCTGCTCACGGTCGTCGTCACCGGTCTCACACTCCTCGTCGGCTCGCTGTTCGGCGGGGCCGTCCGTGACGCCGACCGCGTGGTCGTGCCCGGGCCCGGCGAGGCCCCGCGCAACGAACTGCCCGGCTCCCCGCTCCCGCAGGAGCCCGGCCGGCGGTACCAGAAGCCCCCGTACGCCTCCACCTCGCCCACTCGGGGCGGCTCGTCGGCCCGCCCCTCCCGCGGACCCTCGACCACTCCGGGCACGGCACGCGAGAGCGGCACCGCCACCGGCGGCTCGCCCAGCCAGACCCAGGGCACCGCGGGCCAGGCCCCGCCGCGCCACACCTCCCCGGCCGGGCAAGCGCCCAGCACCAGCTCGGGCCCGACCTCCGGCGGCACCGCGACCGGCGGCAGCGACTCGACCGGCGGCTCCGGCGGCGGCAGCTCCTCCTCGGGGCAGCCGGGCCTGGTGGGCGGCCTCCTGGGGTAGCCCGCACCTGCTCGTACGACGACGGGGTCCCGCACGGACGATGTGCGGGACCCCGTCGACGTACAGGGAGAGCTCCTACTCGTACAGGGCGAGCCGGCTCGTACAGGGAGAGCCGGTTACGACTGCTACGCACAGGGCGAGCCTCTACGACTCCTACCTACAGCGCGGGCCTTCAGGCCGTACAGGGGGAGCTTCTGCGGCGGCCTCAGCGCCCCAGCGCCGCCAGTTCCTTCGCGGCCTCCGTGAGGTCCTTCGCGGTGTCGATGGCGCGCCAGTAGGCGCCCTGCGGGATGGGGAAGCCGGCCAGCCGGCGCTCACGGGCCAGGTGCGGGAACGTGGTGCGCTCGTGGTCGCCGCGCTCCGGGAGCAGGCCGACGAACTCGGGGGAGAAGACGTAGACGCCCGCGTTGATCTCGAAGGTCGACGGCGGGGCCTCGATGAAGTCCGTGATGTGGCCGAAGCCGTCCGTCTTGACGGCGCCCCACGGGATGCGCGGGCGGGCCAGCGCGAGGGTCGCGACCGCGTCGCGCTCGGTGTGGAAGTCCGCCATGTCGCGCAGCGAGAAGCGGGTCCAGATGTCGCCGTTGGTGGCGTACCAGGGCTGGTCCGGGCGGGGGAGGTGGGCGGCGGCGAACTTCAGGCCGCCGCCGCGGCCGAGGGGCTCCGTCTCCACGACGGTGGTGACGCCGAGGGGCAGGTCCGCCGACTTCAGCCACGTCTGCAGGACCTCGGCGAGGTGGCCGCAGGAGACCACCACGTCCGTCACGCCCTCCTCGGCGAGCCAGACGAGCTGGTGGCCGATGATCGGAGTGCCCGTGCCGGGGATCTCGACCATCGGCTTGGGCCGGTCGTCGGTGTAGGGACGCAGCCGGGAGCCCTGGCCTCCGGCCAGGATGACGGCTTGAGTGGGGCGGGACGCCGCGTTCGGATGGGTCATGACCGAACTGTACGTGGCGCCCCGCTCGTCGCTTTCGACTGCAACCGCTCCTTAATCAGCCGTTACCTTCTTTCGAACCGGCGTTCGTCCCCCGGTCGGCGGTCAGCCGCGCGCGCCGGAGGCGAACGGTGCCGGTCAGCTGTGGGCGGCCAGGACGCCGGAGGCGAAGGAGGTGTCGCAGACGGGGCGGGTGTAGGACTGGGCGCGCATGGGGCCGTAGACGCGGACGGCGGCGCGGCCGAGGGCGCGGGCGATCGAGGCGCAGTGCCTGGCCAGCGACGGACGGCCGTTGACGGCCTGCTGGAGGTGGGTGAGCGCGACGCCCGGGTCCTTCTCCTGCAGCTCCGTCAGCAGCTGGTCCCGCAGCACGTCCTGCGGGGCGCGGGAGCGGGCGTGGGAGACACCGGCAACGGAGGTGTCCGACGCGGTGAGCACCGAGTTCGAGGGGTTCCCCGACCAGTTGACTCGGGTGACCGCGAGGGTCCCGGAGAGCACCAGGACGACGGGCAGGACGAGGGCGAGGGTGCGGCCGATCCGGCGGGCGGGGCCCTGGCCGCGTCGCGTCTGTTGGGTGATGGAGTGCTTCACGCGAGTGAGAGTAGCGCCCGGTAATGATTTGGCGACATTTAGTCACCTCTTCGGGGGGTGAACAGACACCTCTTTGCGGGTAGGGGGTTGACGTACAGTGCTCGAAATGTCCGGTGTGCCGGGGTATTCGGCGGGCAGCGAGAAGGGCCCCGCGGCAGGCCGCGGGGCCCTCTTCGTCAACCTGGGTGAATTACCCGGGGTTGCTCCGGTGTTTCAGCCCGAAGGTGTCACCCGGAAGGTGCCGACCGGCGTCAGTCGGAGAGCCGCTCACCCGTGGAGGTCGAGAAGACGTGGATCTCGCCCGGCCGCGGCACGACGTGCAGCTGCGCGCCCTTCTCCGGCACCTGGCGGCCGTTCACGCGGACGACCAGGTCCTTCGGCTCGCCGCCGACCTCGGCGGTGCCGTAGACGTAGCCGTCGGCGCCGAGCTCCTCGACGACGTTCACGGAGACGGCGAGGCCGGCCGGTGCATCCTCGGTGTCCTTGGACAGGGAGGACGCGGCGGTACCGCCCAGCTCGACCACGTCGAAGTGCTCGGGGCGGACGCCCACGGTCACCGTGCGGTCACCCTTGTCGGAGGCGGCCTTGAGCGCGTCGCGGTTGACCGGCACCACGCTGTTGCCGAACCTCACACCGCCGTCGGTGATCGGCACCTCGACCAGGTTCATCGCCGGCGAGCCGATGAAGCCGGCGACGAAGAGGTTGGCGGGCTTGTCGTACATGTTGCGCGGGGTGTCGATCTGCTGGAGCAGACCGTCCTTGAGCACGGCCACCCGGTCGCCCATCGTCATGGCCTCGACCTGGTCGTGGGTGACGTAGACGGTGGTGATGCCGAGCCGGCGCTGCAGCGACGCGATCTGCGTACGGGTGGAGACGCGGAGCTTGGCGTCGAGGTTGGACAGCGGCTCGTCCATGAGGAACACCTGCGGCTCGCGCACGATGGCGCGGCCCATGGCGACACGCTGGCGCTGACCGCCGGAGAGCGCCTTCGGCTTGCGGTCCAGGTACTCGGTGAGGTCGAGGATCTTCGCGGCCTCCTCGACCTTCTGCCGGATCTCCGTCTTGTTGACGCCGGCGATCTTGAGCGCGAAGCCCATGTTGTCGGCGACCGTCATGTGCGGGTACAGCGCGTAGTTCTGGAACACCATGGCGATGTCCCGGTCCTTCGGCGGCAGGTGCGTGACGTCGCGTTCGCCAATGCGGATGGCGCCGGCGTTGACGTCCTCGAGGCCCGCGAGCATCCGGAGGGAGGTGGACTTGCCGCAGCCGGACGGGCCGACCAGGACGAGGAACTCCCCGTCCTCGATGTCGATGTCGAGCGCGTCGACGGCGGGCTTGTCGGAACCCGGGTAGATCCGGGTCGCCTTGTCGAACGAGACAGTGGCCATGGTGAATGGGCCCCCTTCTACCGGCAGGAACGTGCCGGACGATCCGTTGTAGGAAGGTGGTGTGCCACTACGGCTGATTCCGTTGTGGTGTAGTCCACAAGGGTGAACTGGCTCAGGACGGTACCTGGCGTTCACCTCGTCTGTCAGCACTCCGGGGCATGTGAACTTCGCGGAAATTTCGACGGGGCGCGGCGGGGACGTGGGTACACTGCACGGGCACGCCCGTGCGCGCCTCCTTAGCTCAGCTGGTCCAGAGCGGCTGTCTTGTAAACAGCAGGTCGTCGGTTCGAATCCGACAGGGGGCTTCACGGACGAAGGCCACCCGCACCGCCGGTGCGGGTGGCCTTCGTCACACCTGGCTCAGCCCGTCCTGAGCACCGTCGCCAGGACCTGCCGCAGCGTTCCCTCCGGGTCCGGAACGGCGCCCGGCGCCCGCCACGCCACGAACCCGTCCGGCCGCACCAGCACCGCCCCGTCGGCCGTCGTGCCGTGGACCCGCGCCCAGTCGGCCGCCTGGTCCCCGCCGTCCCCGTCGTAGGTGAGGTCGGCGTCGGGGCCGGCGCCGACCCGGTACGCCTCCAGCCGTACGCCGTCGCTCTCGGCGATGCGGCGGGCGGCGGCGTGCCATCCCGCCGATCCCTGGGCGTCGCTGAGCAGCACCATGGAGCGCTCGTACAGGTCGAGCGTCGAGAGCCGGGCCGACCGCTCGCCCGAGCGGCGCAGCCACATGTGGGGAGCCCGGCTGCCCGGATCCCCGGTCAGCCGCATCCCTTCGGGCACCACCTCCTGCGCCGGATCGGCGCCCACGACGGCGCCGTGCGGGTAGCGGTAGGCGAGGACGACGTTGAGGATGCCGCCCTGACGCCCACCGCCGACGCCGGGGGCCGGGGCGAAGCCGGGGTGGCTGTGCTCCACGGAGCGGGCCGAGGCGCGGGCGCTGGTCGCCGCGGCCACCGGCCGGCGCTCGGTGTCGTAGGTCTCCAGCAGGCCGGGCCCCGCCCAGCCGCCGAGCACGGCGGCCAGCTTCCAGGCAAGGTTGTGCGCGTCCTGGATACCGGTGTTGGAGCCGAACGCCCCGGTCGGGGACATCTCGTGGGCGGAGTCCCCGGCCAGGAACACCCGGCCGGCCGCGTACTGGTCGGCGACGCGCTCGGCGGCCCGCCAGGACGCCTTGCCGGTGATCTCCACGTCGAGGTCCGGGACTCCGATGGCGCGACGGATGTGCCGCTGGAGCCGTCCCTCGGTGAACTCCTCCAGCGTCTCGCCCCGCTCCGGGTGCCAGGGGGCGTGGAAGACCCAGTGCTCCGTGTTGTCGATGGGCAGCAGGGCGCCGTCGGCCTCGGGATCGGTGAGGTAGCAGCAGATGAAGCGCCGGTCGCCGACCACGTCGGCGAGCAGCTTGGAGCGGAAGGTGACGCTCACGTTGGCGAAGAGGTCGCCGGGCCCGGTCTGCCCGATGCCGAGCCGGCGCCGGACCGGGCTGCGCGGGCCGTCCGCGGCGACGAGGTAGTCCGCGCGGACCGTGTACCGCTCCTCGGTGTTCCGGTCCCGTACGACCGCGGTCACCCCTTCGGAGTCCTGCTCGAAGGACTCCATCTCGTGGGAGTAGCGCAGGTCGCCGCCGAGGTCCCGGGCGCCGTCCAGCAGCACGGGCTCGAGGTCGTTCTGGCTGCACAGGCACCAGCCGGTGGGGCTGAACTTCGCCAGCCCCCCGCCGGGATCGATGTGTTTGAACAGCCACTCGCCGGCATCGCCGACCAGGGTCGGGGTCTGCAGGATGCCGTGGTTCTCCGCCAGAAGGGATGCCGCCGTCTTGATGTTCGGCTCGATGCCGGCCACCCGGAACAGTTCCATCGTCCGCACGTTGTTGCCCCGTCCGCGCGGGTGGATGGAGGTTCCGGCGTGCCGCTCGACCAGCATGTGCGGGACGCCGAGACGGCCCAGGAACAGTGAGGTGGACAGGCCCACCAGGGAGCCCCCGACGACGAGGACGGGAACCCGGTGATCGGCTTCTTGGTGCATCGATGCCTCCAGGGGCAGGGGCAGGGGCAGGGGCAGGGGCAGGGGCAGGGGTGGGGGTGTGGGGCGCATCGGAGTTTCCATGCCCTCTGGGAGCGGCTCCGCGTGCGTCCGCGGGCCCAATCACCCGCGTGGTTCATACGAGTCGCGCACTGACGGTGACCGGCACAGGATCGAGATCACGCTGACGTCGCGTCACCCGCGGCCGGCGTTCCCCTCTGCCAAGCGAAGGAGACGTGCACAGGATGACCACTACCTCTGATCGTGTTTCAGACCCGCTGACGTGCCAGGCCGCGAAACGTGTCTCGCAGTCCGTGTTCGACGGCTCCCGGCTCCGGGTCGTGCTGCTGGTGGACGTTTACGACGGTGCCCAGCAGCAGTTCCTGGAGGCGTACGAACAACTCTGCAACCAGGTCGCGTCCGTTCCCGGCCACGTCAGCGACCAGCTGTGCCAGTCGATCGAGAATCCCTCCCAATGGCTCATCACCAGCGAGTGGGAGAGCGCCCCGCCGTTCCTCGCCTGGGTGAACAGCGAAGAGCACGTGCGGATGGTGGAGCCGCTGCACAGCTGTGTCCGGGACACCCGGTCGCTGCGCTTCCACATCGTCCGCGAGACCGGCGGCGAGGCGTCCGGTGCCGTGTCCGCCCAGCGCCGGCTGCAGTCGTCCCCCCGGATCGGCGACGGCGTCATCCGGCACGCGCTCACCTTCACGGTCAAGCCGGGCAGCGAGCAGGCCGTGGCGAAGATCCTCGCGGACTACGCCTCGCCCGAGCCGCGGGTCGACGACACCACCCGGCTGTGCCGCACCTCCCTGTTCATGCACGGCAACCGGGTCGTGCGGGCCATCGAGGTGCGCGGCGACCTGCTCGCGGCGCTGCGCCACGTCGCCCGGCAGCCCGAGGTGCGCGCGGTCGAGGAGGCCATCAACCCCCATCTGGAGCAGCACCGGGACCTCAACGACCCCGAGTCCGCACGGGTCTTCTTCACCCGGGCGGCACTGCCCGCCGTCCACCACGTGACGGCCGATCAGGAGAGCCGGGAGACCGAGCGGCACGCGCTGTACTACCCGGCGCGTCCGGGCCTCGGCATGAAGCTGGCCCAGCTGCTCGCCCAGCAGGACGAGGCGGCGGCGGACGATCCGCGCAGCCCGGTGCTGTGCAGCACGATCTTCGAACGGGACGACATCGTGGTGCGGCTGATGGACGTCCGGAGCGGCCTGGAGGCCGATCCCGCCCTCGCTCTCGGCCTGGCAGATCCCGGGCAGGTGGCCGAGCTGACGACCCTCCGCGACCACGGTACGGGCTCCGCGCCGAAGGACGCGGACCTCGCGCGCCTGCTCACGCTCGCTCGCATGGACCTCATCACCGACCGCCGGTCCGCGCCGGACGCCTGACCGCCGGCGCGCGGGGCCGTGGCGGCCGCACCCCCTTGTCGACGCACCACACCAACGGAGGAACGACGTGATCAAACCCCGACCCAGAATCGTGGATCTCAGCGAGGTCGAGCCCAACGTCAAGCGCGGAGGCGATCTGCGCGCCATGCTCACCCCTGCCACGGTCGGCTCCACCAGCGGCTTCATGGGCGTGGCCATCGTGCAGCCCGGCGACCGCATCGGCGAGCACTACCACCCGTACTCCGAGGAGTTTGTGTACGTCGTCTGCGGCGACCTGGAGGTGGACCTGGACGGCGACCCCAACCCGCTCAGGCCGGAGCAGGGGCTCATGATCCCCGCCTACATGCGGCACCGCTTCCGCAACGTCGGGGACACGGAGGCCCGCATCGTCTTCCACCTGGGACCGCTGGCCCCGCGCCCGCACCTCGGCCACGTCGACACGGAGGGCACCGAGACCGTCGCGGTCGCGGGTGCCGCGGAAACCGTCGAAGCAGGTGGTGGTTCATGACCAGGCGTGTGGCGGTCACCGGCATAGGAGTGGTCGCGCCGGGCGGCATCGGCGCACGGGCCTTCTGGGACCTGCTGGCAGGCGGGCGTACCGCGACGCGGGGCATCACCTTCTTCGACCCGGACGGCCTGCGCTCCCGGATCGCCGCCGAGTGCGACTTCGACCCGGCGGCCCACGGGCTGGACGCGGAGCAGGCCGAACGCTGCGACCGCTACATCCAGTTCGCCCTGGCCGCCGGGGAGGAGGCCGTACGCGACGCCGACCTCGACATGGCCCGGGAGAACCCCTGGCGGGTCGGGGTCTCCCTGGGCACCGCGGTCGGCGGCACCACCCGGCTGGAGCAGGACTACGCCCTGGTCAGCCATCGCGGCGAGCGCTGGGACGTGGACCACCGGAAGGCGGAGCCGCACCTGCACCGGGCGTTCTCGCCGAGCACCCTCGCCTCGACGGTGGCGGAGCGCTTCGGGGCGCGCGGGCCGGTGCAGACGGTCTCGACGGGCTGCACCTCCGGGCTCGACGCCGTCGGGTACGCCCTGTACACCGTCGAGGAGGGCCGGGCCGACATCTGCATAGCTGGAGCGTCGGACTCGCCGATCTCGCCGATCACCATGGCCTGCTTCGACGCGATCAAAGCCACGTCCCCGAACAACGACGACCCCGCCCACGCCTCCCGCCCCTTCGACAACGACCGTGACGGGTTCGTCATGGGCGAGGGAGGGGCGGTACTCGTCCTGGAGGAGCTGGAACACGCCCAAGCCCGCGGCGCCCACGTGTACTGCTATCTCAGCGGCTACGCCACCTTCGGCAACGCCTACCACATGACCGGCCTGACCAGTGAGGGACTGGAGATGGCGCGGGCCATCGAGGCCGCGCTCGACCACGCCCGCCTGGACGGCTCCGCGATCGACTACGTCAACGCGCACGGCTCGGGCACCCGGCAGAACGACCGCCACGAGACGGCCGCGGTGAAACGGGCCCTGGGCCACCACGCCTACGACACGCCCATGAGCTCCATCAAGTCCATGGTGGGGCACTCCCTCGGGGCGATCGGGGCGATCGAGGTGGTGGCCTGCGTGCTGGCCCTGGCCCATCAGGTCGTACCCCCGACCGCGAACTACGAGACCCCCGACCCCGAGTGCGACCTGGACTACGTCCCGCGGGTCGCCCGCGAGCGGAAGCTGACCAGCGTGCTCTCCGTGGGCAGCGGATTCGGCGGCTTCCAGTCCGCGGTGATTCTGACCCGGCCCAGGGAGTGAGGACACGATGAGTGCACCGCATGAACGGCGCGCGGCCGTCACCGGAATCGGTGTGGTTGCGCCCAACGGAACGAGCACCGAGACCTTCTGGAAGTCCACCCAGGAGGGCATCAGCGTCCTCGACCGCGTCACCCGCGAAGGCTGTGAGCACCTGCCGTTGAAGGTGGCCGGCGAGGTCCGCGCCTTCGAGGCGTCCGCGGCAATCGAGGAGCGCTTTCTCGTCCAGACCGACCGCTTCACGCACTTCGCGATGGCCGCGGCCGACCTCGCCCTGGAGAACGCCCGGCTCGGTCAGGACGCCGTCGGCGACTCGCCGTTCTCGGCGGGCGTGGTCACCGCGGCCGGATCCGGCGGCGGCGAGTTCGGCCAGCGGGAGCTGCAGAAGCTGTGGGGAAAGGGCAGCCGCTTCGTCGGGCCCTGGCAGTCCATCGCCTGGTTCTACGCCGCCAGCACCGGCCAGATCTCCATCCGTCGCGGGTTCAAGGGACCCTGCTCGGTCGTCGCCGCCGACGAGGCCGGCGGCCTGGACGCCCTCGCGCATGCGGCGCGGGCCGTGCAGCGCGGCACCGACGTGATCGTGGCCGGTTCGACCGAGGCACCGCTGGCCCCGTACTCGATGGTGTGCCAGCTCGGTTACGAGGAGGTGAGCACTGTCGAGGACCCGTCCCGCGCCTACCGCCCGTTCACCGACGCAGCCTGCGGGTTCGTGCCCGCGGAGGGCGGCGCGATGCTCGTCGTGGAGGAGGCGGGCTCGGCACGCCGCCGGGGTGTGCCCGTGCGGGCCACCCTTGCCGGACACGCGGCGACCTTCACCGGCGCCTCCCGCTGGGAGCTGTCCCGCCAGGGGCTCGCCGAGGCGATCCGCGGTGCCCTGGACGACGCCGGCTGTGCACCCGAGGAGGTCGACGTCGTCTTCGCCGACGCCCTCGGTGTACCGGAGGCGGACCGTGCCGAGGCCCTTGCGATCGCCGACGCCCTGGGCGGACACGGTCGGCGCGTGCCGGTCACGGCGCCGAAGACCGGCACCGGCCGGGGCTACTGCGCGGCGCCCGTGCTGGACGCCGTGGCCGCGGTCCTCGCGATGGAGCACGGTCTGATCCCGCCCACCCCCAACGTCTTCGACATCTGCCATGACCTCGACCTGGTGACCGTCCGCGCCCGCGCCGCAGAGCTGCGCACGGCGCTGGTCCTCAGCCGGGGGCTCATGGGATCGAACTCGGCGCTCGTGCTGCGGCACGGCGCCGCAGACGCTTCCTAGCGAAGCCGTCTGGAGCAACAAGGAGAGGAACCGCATGAGTGCCCAAATCACCGTGGAAGAACTGGCCGAGCTGATGAAGAAGGCCGCCGGAATCACCGTCAGCCCCCAGGAGCTTCAGGACCGGCCGGACGTCGGCTTCGACGAGCTCAGCATCGACTCGCTCGGCCTGCTCGGCATCGTGGGCGAACTGGAGAACAGGCACGGCACGCCGATGCCTCCCGACGCGGAGCGCTGCAAGACCCCCCGGCAGTTCCTCGACCTCGTCAACAGCACCCTTCTGGCAGGAGCCTGACATGGCTGGACATACAGAGAACGAGATCACCATCGCCGCACCGGTGGACCTGGTGTGGGAGATGACCAACGACGTGGAGAGCTGGCCGCAGCTGTTCACCGAGTACGCCTCCGCCGAGATCCTGTCCCGGGAGGGCAACAGGACCACCTTCCGGCTGACCATGCACCCGGACGAGAACGGCACCGTCTGGAGCTGGGTGTCGGAGCGGGAGACCGACCGCCCCACGCTCACCGTCCAGGCCCGCCGGGTCGAGACGGGCCCCTTCGCCCACATGAACATCAGGTGGCGGTACGAGGAAGTCCCCGAGGGCACCCGGATGATCTGGACGCAGGACTTCGCGATGAAGCCGGAAGCGCCGGTCGACGACGACTGGATGACCGACAACATCAACCGCAACTCCAAGGTCCAGATGGCCCTGATCCGCGACAAGATCGAGAAGGCCGCCACCGGACGCCGGGCCGAGCCGGCCCTGACCACCGACTGAGCCGGACGGAGAAAGGCCCATGCACCAAGCCCTGATCGTCGCCCGTATGGCCCCGGGCTCGGCCCCGGACATCGCCAAGATCTTCGAGGACTCCGACCGGGGAGAGCTGCCCCACCTCGTCGGCGTCACCCGGCGCAGCCTCTTCCAGTTCGGCGACGTGTACATGCACCTCGTCGAGGCCGACCGGGACCCCGGCCCCGCCATCGCCAAGGTGGCCGGGCACCCCGAGTTCCAGGACATCAGCCAGAGGCTGTCGGCGTACGTCAGCGCCTACGACCCCGAGACCTGGCGCTCGCCGAAGGACGCGATGGCCCACCGCTTCTACGTCTGGGAGCGCACCTGAGCCGTCTGACGCCGCCGTCCGCCCCCGGACAGCCGCCGTCTGCCCCCCGGACGGCCACCGGCCGCCGGGCCCGCAGCGTCGCGGGCCCGGCGGCCGGTGGTCTGGGGAGGGGACCCTTCCGGGTCACCCGGGAACGGTGCAGTCGAACGCGTGCAGGTAGGGGTTGACCGGGCGGATGTCGTCGATGACCAGGCCCGCGGCGGTCAGCCGGCCGACCATGCTGTCGGTGGTGTGCTTCGCCCCGCCGACGTTCAACAGCAGCAGCAGGTCCATGGCGGTGCTGAACCGCATCGACGGGGTGTCGTCGACGAGGTTCTCGATGACCACGACCCGCGTCTTGGGGCCGCCCGCCTCGATGACGTTGCGCAGGCACCGGGCGGTGCTGTCGTCGTCCCACTCCAGGATGTTCTTGATGATGTAGACGTCGGCCTTCACCGGGATGGCCTCACGGCAGTCGCCGGGCACGATCCGCACCCGGTCCGCGAGGGAGCCCGACTCGCGCAGCCGCGGATCGGCGTTCTCCACCACGCGTGGCAGGTCGAGCAGCGTGCCGTGCATCGACGGGTACTTCTCCAGCAGGCTCGCCACCACGTGGCCCTGGCCGCCGCCGATGTCGGCCACCGACGAAGCCCCCGACAGGTCGAGGAGCTCGGCGACGTCCCGCGCGGACTGCTTGCTGGAGGTCGTCATGGCCCGGTTGAAGACGTCGGCCGACTCCGGGGCGTCCTCGTTGAGGTAGGTGAAGAACTCCTTGCCGTACAGGTCCTGTACGACGTTCCGGCCGGTGCGCACCGCCTCGTCCAGCTGCGGCCACGCGTCCCAGGTCCACGGCTCGGTGCACCACAGCGAGATGTAGCGCAGGCTGTTCGGGTCGTCCTCGCGCAGCAGCCGGGACATGTCGGTGTGCGCGACCCCCCCGTCCTGCTGCTCGGTGAAGACGCCGTAGCAGGACAGGGCCCGCAGCAGGCGCCGCAGCGGCTGGGGTTCGGTCTTCACCGCGGCCGCGAGGTCCTCCACGGCCATGGGGCTGTCCCCCAGCGCGTCGGCGACACCCAACCGGGCCGCCGCGCGGAGGGCGGCGGCACACGCCGCCCCGAAGGCGAGCTCCCGCAGCCGCATGGACGGCGGTGGGGCAGGGTTTGCGGTCGTCATGTGCCGCCTTTCCTTCTCGGGTTCACAAGCTTGGGTTCACGGGTGGGAGGGCCGGCCGGTCAGCACAGTCCCGCGGGCTTGGAGGCCCGGCAGGAGTTGTTTTCGAAGGTGTTGCCCTGGCGGGTGTCCTCCTGGTTGACGAGGTCCGCCGGCGCGTTGCCCTGCAGCGTGTTGCCGCTGATCCGGTTCCGATCGCTGGTGACGCCCACGAAGCTCTTGTACAGGACGATGCCGCCCGACAGCGGGGACGTACCGGCGTTGTCGGCGATCATGTTGCCGGTCACCAGGGTGTCCTCGGCGCCGGTCAGGACGATGCCGGAGCCCTGGAGGAAGGGCAGCCGGGCGGTCTTCGGGCAGTACTTGTTGTTCTGCGTGACGCGGTTTTCGCGCACGGTCAGGTCGCCGGCCTTCGGCATGTTCTCGTCACCGACGACGAACACCCCAGCGCAGTTGCCGGTGATGTCGTTGCGCGTGAGGCTGAGGTTCCTCAGGCGCCGGACGGTGACGCCGATCCGGTTGCCCTCCAGCCGGTTGCGTTCGACCACCGCTCCGTGGGCGTCCGTGGCGCCCTCCTCGGTCTGGACCGCGTTGGCGAGGAACAGGCCCGCGTCGCCGTTGTTCCGGGCGGTGTTCTGCCGGTACACGCTGTCGAAGGAGCGCTCCTCGGCGATGCCCCACTGCCCGTTCGCCTCGGCGGTCACCTTCCTGACGGTCAGCCGGTCGGTCGTCGCGGCCATCAGTCCGGACCGGGCGAAGCCGGTCACGGTCAGGGAGGCGACGGTGACGTCCGTCACGCGGTGGTCCTTCGTCCCCGTCACACAGATGCCGTTGCCGGCCTGGGCGCAGCTGGTCGCCGCCTTCTGCTCGGCCGGTTGGATCACGGTGCCGGGGCCCGCGCCGCGCAGGGTCAGCCCGTCCGTGGTCACCTCGACGGACTCGTGGTAGGTGCCGCTGGCCACGAGAACGGTGTCTCCCGGTCGGGCGGCGTCCACCGCCTTCTGGATCGATTCCCCTGGACGCACCAGGTGGACCGTCGGGCCGTTGCGCGCCGGTGCGGCGCCGAGTCCCGACCCGACGAGCGCTGCGGTGCACAGGAGATGGGCGATATGGCGTTTCGTCATATTCTGTACGCTATCGCCCGATACGGCGCTGGAGCGCCGGATGGGCCATCCGGCGGCGTGTCATGGACCGCGGGTGGGCGCGGGGCGCCCACCGGTCAGCCGCGCAGGGTGCGCCCGATCTCCAGGTGGCCGGGTGACAGGGGGCGGCCGTCCTCGATGTCCCACAGGGCGTTCTGGAGGACGCGGCCGAGGGTCCAGGCGCGGGCCCGGTCCCGGTCCAGGCCGAGGACCTCGGTCATGGCGTCGAAGCGCCAGGCGATGTCGCCGGACTCGAAGCGGTTGTCCAGGGCCGGGAAGAGCTCGAAGCCGGGGTCGCCCGCCAGCGGCTTGGGGTCGATGGCGAGCCAGGGCTCGCGGTCGGCGCCCAGGACGTTGTCGTAGTGCAGGTCCCAGTGCAGCAGCCGGTCGCCGGGTTCGCAGGCCACCTCGCGCACGGCGGCCGCGCAGTCCGCGATCAGACGGCGGTCGGCGCCCTCCGGGATCCGCCCCAAGGCCGCCGGGGCCTCGTCCAGCATGGCCTGCGCGATGTCACCCAGTTGCCGCAGTCCCTGGGGCGCCGGTATGGAGGTCAGGCGGGCCAGCAGCCGGGCGACGACCAGGACGGCGGCGCGGGAGTCGGGGACGTGCGTCAGCATGCGGGCCGCGTCGAGGCGCTCCAGCAGGAGGCTGCCCGTGGCGGTGTCGTGCTCCAGGAGTCGTACGGCGCCGTCGCCGTCCCAGGTGCTCAGGGCGAGCGGTTCGCCCGCGCTCTCCTCGTCCGGGAACTGCAGCTTGAGCGCGGCCGGCGTGCCCTCGGCGCGGACCACCGGCAGGACCAGCGCACACATTCCGTACATCGACGGCCCGTCGATCCGCAGCTCCCACCGCCGGAGGAACTCCACCGTCTGTCGCGGCAGGTCCGCGACGAACGCCCGCCCCGCCGCCCCGTTGAATTTCTCCTGAGAAGCGGCCAGTTCGCCAGGCACCTCGATCACCTTCCCGACCATACTTGCGGGTGTGAACGGGGTCATGCGGTTTCGGCGCGGGCTCGGGGCAGCGGCGGCGTACGTCCGCAGCGCCCCGGGGACGTACGTCTGGCTGCTGATCCTGTTCGTCACCACCTTCGCCCTGCACCACATGTCGCCCCATTTCGAGGAGCAGTTCCTGCGGCAGCGCTCGACCAACATCCACGAGTTGTCGAACAACCCGGTGCGGGTGCTGGTCGCCAGCGCGATGTGGATCGACAGCGGCCACTGGCTGCCGTACGCGGCCCTGTACACCGTCTTCCACGCCCAGGCCGAGCACTGGCTGGGCACCCTGCGCTGGCTGCTGGTGTGCGTGGCCGCGCACGCGCTGGCGACGCTGACCAGCGAGGGCGCGCTGCTGTGGGCGATAAGCCGCGGCATGGCACCGGAGTCGGCGGTCAACACCCTCGACGTCGGCGTGAGTTACGCGCTGGCGGGGGTGATGGGGGCCCTGACGTACCGGATCGCCGCGCCCTGGCAGTACCTGTACGCGGCCGTCGTGGCCGCCGGCTACGGGGTGCCGCTGGTGACCGGGCGCACCTTCACCGATCTGGGGCATTTCACCGCCGTCCTGATCGGCCTCGGCTGTTATCCGCTGGTCAGAGGCCGTGGAAAAGCATGGAATCCGAAGGAGACACTGGCCGCCCTCAGGGGTTAACGTCCCGGCCATGAGCAGCTCGGCAAGCAGTGCCGTGAACGGCGGCATCTCCTTCTGGTTCGCGCACGACGGCCTCCCGGCGGTGCGGGAGCCGCTCACCGGCGACGCGACGGCCGACGTCGTGATCGTCGGCGGCGGGTACACGGGGCTGTGGACCGCGTACTACCTGAAGAAGGCGGCCCCCTTCCTGCGCATCACTGTCCTGGAGCAGAAGTTCTGCGGCTACGGCGCCTCGGGACGCAACGGGGGCTGGCTGTACAACGGCATCGCGGGCCGCGACCGGTACGCGAAGCTGCACGGCCACGAGGCCGCCGTACGCCTCCAGCGGGCCATGAACGACACCGTGGACGAGGTGATCCGGGTCGCCGCCGAAGAGGGCATCGAGGCCGACATTCACAAGGGCGGCGTCCTTGAAGTGGCACGGACACCCGCCCAGTTGGCCCGCCTGAAGGCCTTCCACGAGCACGAGTTGTCGTACGGGGAGAAGGACCGCGAGCTGTACGGCGCCCGCGAGACCGCCGAACGCATCCGGGTCGCGGACGCCGTCGGCTCCACCTGGACCCCGCACGGGGCACGCCTGCACCCGGCGAAGCTCGTCAAGGGCCTCGCCGCGGCCGTGGAGGCCCTCGGCGTCACGATCCACGAGTCGACGCCGGTGACGGAGATCCGCCCGAAGCACGCGGTCACGCCCTACGGCACCGTCCGCGCGCCCTACGTCCTGCGCTGCACGGAGGGCTTCACGGCCTCGCTGAAGGGCCAGAAGCGCACCTGGCTGCCCATGAACTCGTCGATGATCGCGACGGAGCCGCTGACCGAGGAGCAGTGGGAGACGATCGGCTGGGCGGGCCGCGAGACCCTCGGCGACATGGCGCACGCCTACATGTACGCCCAGCGCACCGCCGACGGCCGGATCGCGCTGGGCGGCCGCGGGGTGCCGTACCGCTTCGGCTCGCGCACCGACAACGACGGCCGCACCCAGGAGGCGACCATCGAGGCCCTGCGCGACATCCTGGTCCGCTTCTTCCCCTCCCTGGCCGGGGTGCGCATCGAGCACGCCTGGTCCGGCGTCCTCGGCGTGCCGCGCGACTGGTGCGCGACCGTCACCCTGGACCGCTCGACCGGCCTGGGCTGGGCCGGCGGCTACGTCGGCTCGGGCGTCGCCACCACCAACCTCGCCGCCCGCACGCTCAGGGACCTCGTCCAGCTCGACTCCGGCCAGGCGGGCCGGACGGATCTCACCGACCTGCCCTGGGTCGGCCACAAGGTGCGCAAGTGGGAGCCGGAGCCGCTGCGCTGGCTGGGCGTCCAGGGCATGTACGCCGCCTACCGCACGGCCGACAGGCGCGAACTCCTCACGCACAGCACCCAGTCGTCCCGGCTGGCCCGGATCGCCGACCG
>NZ_JBEXHW010000010.1:30907-84420 GCF_040608235.1 Streptomyces sp. NPDC005202
CGGGTGGCGGGCCGTCACTGACGAAGATCGCCGACCGGGTGGCGGGCCGTCACTGACGAAGATCGCCGACCGGGTGGCGGGCCGTCACTGACGAAGATCGCCGACCGGGTGGCGGGCCGTCACTGACGAAGCTTTACGGTCCGGTCCGATTGCCGTCTCCGGTACCTCTCGCCATGGACGGAGGGCGCCGGCGAGGGTGTCGGCCACCTGTTCGGTACGGTCGCCCTCCTCAGGCCACTGACTCCGGCACGGCCGTCTCCGCCGGCGCCCCGTGCTTCGGGGCCTTCGCCGTCACCATCAGGCCCGCGACCAGGCCGGCCAGCAGCATCACGCCGGCGGCCCACCAGATGGCGACCGTGTAGCCGTGGACCACACCCTCGGGGACGACCCGCGCCCTGTCCGCCGGGTTGTGCAGATGCGCGGTGATGTAGGCGGTGCCGCTGGTCGTGGCGATCGTGTTGAGCAGGGCCGTGCCGATGGAACCGCCCACCTGCTGCGAGGTGTTGACCGTCGCGGAGGTCACCCCCGAGTCCTGCGGGGCGACGCCCGCGGTCGCGGTGGCGAACACCGGCATGAACGTCAGGCCCATGCCGAGGCCCATCAGCAGCAGCGCGGGCAGGAGCTCGGTCGCGTACCGCGAGTCGACCGTCATGCGGGTGAGGATCATCAGGCCGCTGGCCGAAAGGATCATGCCGGGGACCATGAGCATCCGCGGCGCCACGTGCTGCAGCAGCCGGGCCGAGATCTGCGTGGAGCCCACGATGATCGCGGCGGTCAGCGGCAGGAAGCCCAGGCCGGTCTTCAGCGGCGAGTAGCCGAGGATGCCCTGCAGGTAGTAGGTCATGAACAGGAACAGCCCGAAGAGGCCGATCACGGCGAGCATCATGGTCAGGAGGCAGCCGGCGCGGTTGCGGTCCCTGATGATGTGCAGCGGCAGCAGCGGCATCGGCGCCCGGGTCTGCCACCACACGAACACCGCGAGCAGCACGACGCCCACCGCGAACAGGCTCAGTACCAGCGGATCCGTCCAGCCGCGCGGCTCCGCCTCGCTGAACCCGTAGACGACCGCCACCAGCCCTCCGCAGCCGAGCAGCACACCCGGTACGTCCAGGTGGGCGCCCGCGTGGCCGGGGTAGTCGCGCAGCAGCGCGAAGGCGCCGAGGACCGTGACGGCGGCGATGGGCACGTTGACGTACAGGCACCAGCGCCAGTTCAGGTACTCGGTGAGCACTCCGCCGACGATGAAGCCGATCGCCGATCCGCTGCCCGCGAGGGCGCCGTAGACGCCGAAGGCCTTCCCGCGTTCCTTCGGGTCGGTGAAGGTCGTGGTCAGCAGGCTGAGCGCCGACGGGGCGAGGAGGGCGGCGAAGGCGCCCTGGAGGGCGCGGGCGCCGAAGAGCATGCCGGAGTTGGTGGCCGCGCCGCCGAGCGCGGAGGCGCCCGCGAAGCCGATGAGCCCGATGACGAACGTGCGCTTGCGGCCCACCAGGTCGGCGATCCGCCCGCCGAGCAGGAGCAGGCCGCCGAAGGCGAGGCTGTAGGCGGTGATGACCCACTGGCGGTTGCCGTCGGACACGTGCAGGGCGCGCTGGGCGGAGGGAAGCGCGATGTTCACGATGGTCGCGTCCAGGACGACCATCAGCTGCGCGAGCGCGATCACCACCAGGCCCCACCAGCGACGGGGATCGGCTTCCGCAGAGCGGGATTCACCTGTTCGGGTGACTCTCACCTGGTTAGAAGACCATGAATCGGGACGTATTGCATCCTCGCGCGCCTTGTTCCTGGTCATGGCTCCAGCACCACTTTCCCGAGCGTCCGCCGGGTCTCAAGTGCCCGGTGCGCGGCGGCCGCCTCGGCGAGCGGGAAGCGCGTGACGGCCGGGGTGAGCCGCCCCTCGGCGGCCTCGGCGAGGGCGCGCAGCTCCAGGGTGCGGACCGGGTGGGGGCCACCCACGCTCCGGAGCATCACGGGGCCGAGGACCTGCGACGACGGCGGGGGTGTCCGTCGGGAGCGTGTCGACCCGGGACAGGGTTTCCATGCGGACGCCCAGGTTCCAGGCGCGGGCGGCCATCCGGTCGACGACGCTCGCCCAGCCGCCGCGCGGGTAGTGCGCCTCGGGCGGGAGCTTGGTGGCCCGGCGCAGCCGTTCCTGCACGAAGGCGGCGGACAGGGCGCCGGGGTCGTGGTGGAACAGGGCGACCGCGGAGTAGTGCGCGGCGGCGCGGGCGCCTTCCCCTCCCGCGATGCCGGTCGCCCAGGTCATGAAGTCGACGTCGACGGGGGCCTGTGGAAGGCCACGGCGCAGCAGCTTGAGCATCGCGAAGGGCGGGGTGCGGCGCAGCGCGCCCCTGTGCCGCAGCCTGAGCCGGGCGGCCTCCAGGGGCGGGATCGGGGCGAGCGGCCCGATGAGGTCGCGCTGCTTGAGCCAGGCCCAGTGCGGGCCGCCGTTGTAGAGGGCGTGCGGTCCTTCGTTCGTCCGGTACGGGCCCTCGGCGGTTCGCGCCCGCGCGCCGAGTGTGTGGTGGGCTTCGTGCACGGTGACCTTGGCGCCCGCCACGGCTGCGGTGATGGCCGCGGTCAGTCCGGCGAAGCCGCCGCCGATGACGGTGATGCGGTACATAGGGGTCTCCCTCTGGTCGGGTTCGCCTTTCGGCGGGTACGACCGGTGCGGGGCCCCGGAATGTGACATCGCCGGTGTTCGCGCAGGCCAGGGGCATTGTCAGTGGCGGGGTGCAGGATGGGGCCATGGCGAGGAGAGCGACCGGCAGGACCGGTGCGGCCGGGGCTGGAACCAGGGGCGGGGCCGGTGTGAAGGCGGCGCGGCGACCGGAGGTGCGGCTGCCACCGCTGGAGGCGTACGGCGGCGGGGAGTTGACGCCGGACGGGGACTACGACGGGCTGGAGTTCCGGGAGGCGGACTTCGCCGGGCAGGACGGCGCGGGCGCCCGGTTCATGGACTGCGCGCTGACGGGCTGCGCACTGGACGAGACGTCGCTGCACCATGCCCGCCTCCTCGACTCGGTCCTCACCGGCATACGGGGCGTCGGCACCGACCTCGCGGAGTCGACCCTGCGCGACGTGGAGCTCGTCGACGCCCGCCTGGGCGGGGTGCAGTTGCACGGCGCGGTACTGGAGCGGGTGTCGATCCGGGGCGGCAAGATCGACTACCTGAACCTGCGCAAGGCGAAGCTCAAGGACGTCGTCTTCGAGGGCTGCGTCCTCGTCGAGCCGGACTTCGGCGGCGCCCGTCTGGAGCGGGTCGAGTTCGTCGACTGCGCCCTGAAGGGCGCGGACTTCAGCGCGGCCACACTCACCGACGTGGACCTGCGCGGCGCCGCTTCGCTGGACATCGCGCGTGGGCTGGACCGGCTGGCCGGTGTGGTGATCAGCGCGGGCCAACTGGTGGATCTGGCGCCGCTGCTGGCGGCGGAGCTGGGGATCCGGGTGGAGGGGTGATCGCTGGGGCGGGTTGTGTGTGTGGGGCCTTCGACGAACGGCCCTAGCCGCCGACGTGGGTTCGCAGGTGCTCGATCGTGCTGCGGCGTGCGGTGAGGAAGGCGAGCCAGGAGCCGTCGGTGTAGTGCAGGCGGAAGCGGGCCATCAGTTGGAGGCGGGGACGGCGTTCGACGGGGACCACCCAGGTCCGCGGCACCTCCCACACCGGGGTGCCGTCCAAGGGGTGCACCAGGCCGACGCGCTGGTCGGTGACGCGCAGCAGCAGCGCGCCGGAGGTCGGCGGCAGGCCGGCCGCGATGCTCCCGGCTCCGCCCGACGCGGCACCGATGTTCTGCATCAGGTAGTCCCCGAGCTCCCCACCGATCCGTCCGCGCCCGTGAAAGCCGACCTTGACGCCCTTGGCGCTCTTGACGGGGACGACCGTGCCGTACGTCTGGAGCTGCTCGCCGGGGGCCAAGTGGCCGAGAGCGGAACGCTGGTGGCGGGACAGGGTCTCGGGCATGAGGGGTGATCGTGCAGGGGTGAGGGTGCCCGGGAACGAGGGGTCACCGCAGCTCACGGCACCCTCGGAAACCGGGCCTGCAGTGTCCAGATCGCCGGGTTTTCCGCAAGGTCCTCGTGCAGGTCGCACAGGTCGGCGATCAGGTCGTGCAGGAAGTCCCGTGCCTCCCGGCGCAGTTCGGCGTGGGAGAAGGTCAACGGGGGCTCCTCGGCCGGCATCCAGTCGGACTCGATGTCGACCCAGCCGAAGCGGCGCTCGAAGAGCATGCGGTCGGTCGACTCGGTGAAGTCCAGTTCCGCCCGCTGGGGCCGCGCGGCCCGCGACCCGGCCGGGTCCTGGTCCAGCCGCTCCACGATGTCGCACAGCGCCCACGCGAAGTCGAGCACCGGCACCCACCCCCAGGCCGTGGCCAGCTCCCGGTCCGCCTTGGTGTCGGCGAGGTAGACGTCACCGCAGAACAGGTCGTGCCGCAGCGCGTGGACGTCCGCGCGCCGGTAGTCCGTCTGCGGCGGGTCGGGGAAGCGGGGGGAGAGGGAGTAGCCGATGTCGAGCACGTACGCGATGGTGTCATGGCCCCCGCATAGGATCGCGCACGTGTCCCGATCCGCACCCGTCGTCCGGACTGCCGGCTTCGCCTCCGCCCTGCTCGCCCTCACCCTGACCGCCTGCGGCGGCGGTGTGCACGGCACCCCGGGCGGCTCCGGCGTGCGCGACCCGTACTTCCCCAAGGCGGGCAACGGCGGGTACGACGTCACCCACTACGGCCTGACCCTCGCCTACGACCCGGACCACCACCACCTCACCGGCACGGCGAAGATCACCGCCCGCGCCACCAAGGATCTGTCCGCCTTCGACCTCGACCTGAAGGGCCTCGACGTCAGCAGCGTCACCGTCGAGGACAGGGCCGCCCGCTTCACCCGCGCAGGCCAGGAACTGACCGTCCGCCCGCACGACGAACTCGACAAGTGCGAGACGTTCAGCGCGACGGTCCGCTACTCCGGTACCCCGCTGACCATCACGGATGCCGACGGCTCCGAGGAGGGCTGGCTGCGCACCGCCGACGGCGCGCTGGCACTGGGCGAACCGGTGGGGTCGATGGCGTGGTTCCCCGGCAACGACCACCCGTCCGACAAGGCGGCGTACGACATCTCCGTCACCGTGCCCGAGGGCCTGCAGGCCGTCTCCAACGGGGAGTTGAAGAGCGAGACCACCACCGGGGGCCGTACGACGTTCCGCTGGCACGCCGCCGAACCGATGGCGAGCTACGTCGCCACCGTCGCGATCGGCCACTACGACATCACCCCCTCCACCACGAAGAACGGCCTGCCGGAGTACGTCGCCGTCGACCCCACCCAGGCGAAGGCGAGCCGGGCGGTGCTCGCGAGGATCCCGGAGATCATGGAGTGGGCGGAGTACAACTTCGGCCCCTACCCCTTCTCCTCCACCGGCGCGATCGTCGACCGCCCGCACGACGCCGGGTACGAACTGGAGACCCAGAACCGCCCCGTCTTCCACGGCGCCCCCGGCCTCGGCGTCCTCGTCCACGAACTCGCCCACCAGTGGTACGGCGACTCCGTCACCCCGAAGACCTGGCGGGACATGTGGCTCAACGAGGGCTTCGCGACGTACGCGGAGTGGCTGTGGGAGGAGGACCACGGCGGCGACAGCGCGCAGGAGACGTTCGACGCGCTCTACCGCGGCGACTACGAAGACGACTCGGGGGACAGCGAGGCGATCTGGGCGTTCCCGCCCGCGAAGCCGAGCGACGCCGCGCACATCTCCGCCGGCCCCGTCTACCAACGCGGCGCGATGGTCCTGCACAAGATCCGCCAGACCGTCGGCGACGACGCCTTCTACGAGATCATCCAGGGCTGGGCCGCCACCCACCGCCACGGCAACGCGGACACCGCCGACTTCACGGCCTACGTGGAGAAGAAGGCGCCGGACAAGGACTTCAGCGGCTTCTGGAAGGACTGGCTGTACGGCGACGGAAAGCCGGCGCACCCCTGACGGGGGGGGGGGCCGCTCCTGCTCCGAGCCCGTTTCGCGCCTCACGCCCGCCGCTGGAGGTCCCGCCGCATCGCCGCACGCGCCGCCCACACCGTCTGCGCGTGCTTCAGGCGGTACTCCTGGAACTCGGCGGTATCCAGCGCCGGGTTCCCGGAGGCGAACACCCCCAGCAGGTCCCGCAGCGTCGTGTAGACGGCCTCGACGACGTCCGCCATCCGCTCCGGCGCACAGATCAGCGCCGACTCGCGGACCTCGTCGCAGCCCGACGCCCGGAACGCCTCGCGCACGGCCGCATCCAGGGCCGCCGGCTCCCGCTCGCGGTGCGCGACGGCGGCCGTGTGCATCGCCTCGTACGCCTGCCGGTACTTGGACAGGCAGGTCACGTAGATCTCCTTGCGTTCCTGCCGGGTCCTTTCGGCGAGGTCGCGGCGCCGGCGCACCCGGTCCGCGAGCAGCGTCGAGCCGACCCCGACGAGCGCGCCGAGCCCCGTGCCGGTCAAGGTCATCCAGTCCATGCGGGAATGGTGCCTGGCCGGGTCACGGCCATGCCGACCGGGGCTACCGCAGTGCCTTGCGCAGCACGGCGCACGGCCGGCCCAGCCGGCGGTCCGGGCGGTGGCCGACGACCTCGTAGCCGAGGGCGGACCAGAAGGCCAGTCCCTTGGGGTTGTTGTCGAGGACGGCGAGACGTACGGCGGTGCGGCCCGCGGCGCGGAGGCGGTCCTCGACGAGGGATGCCAACCGGCGCCCGTGGCCCTGCCGTTGTACGTCCGCGTCCACCATCAGCAGGCCAATCCACGGGTCCGGGTCGGCCGGATCGGGGTGGTGGGCGAGGGTGATCGCGATGCCGGCCAGGCGGCCTCCGCTGCGGGCGAGCAGCACCTCCACGTCCGGGTTCGCCACCTCGTCGGCCAGCGCGGTCGCCACCTGCTCGGGGCGGATGTCGTCCGGGTCGGGGAAGTCGCCGCTGAGGGTGTGGAAGTCGCGGTTCGAGGCGTACAGCGCGGTGAGTTCGGTGAGCAGCGGGGCGGGGATGTCGTGGTCGGGGGTGAGGGGGAGGGGCTCGAGGAACATGCGGGGCAACGTATCGCGAGGGCGAAGCCGTGGCTCGGCATATTCACCGGCCCCGGCGTCTCCGCCCCCGCCGGAGGTCCCGGCGGAAGCCCGGCCGTTCGGTGCCGAGGCCCCCGGCCGCGGCACCGCCGCAGCCAGGGGCCTGTGGCAACCCGCTGGGGTCACCCCCTGCGCGAAAAGCCCGAAGGCGTCCGTCAGACGTTGACGCCGAAGTCCTGGGCGATGCCGACCAGGCCCGAGGCGTAACCCTGGCCGACCGCACGGAACTTCCACTCCGCGCCGTTGCGGTACAGCTCACCGAAGATCATGGCCGTCTCGGTGGCGGCGTCCTCCGACAGGTCGTAGCGGGCGATCTCGGCGCCGCCGGCCTGGTTGACGATGCGGATGTAGGCGTTGCGGACCTGGCCGAAGTTCTGGCCGCGGTTCTCGGCGTCGTAGATGGAGACCGGGAAGACGACCTTGTCGATGTCGGCCGGGAGCGCGGCGAGGTTGACGTTGATCGCCTCGTCGTCGCCGGCGCCCTCGCCGGTGCGGTTGTCGCCGGTGTGGACGATGGAGTTGTCCGGGGTCTGCTTGTTGTTGAAGAAGACGAAGTGTGCGTCCGAGTAGACCTTGCCCTGGGTGTTGACCGCGATCGCGGAGGCGTCCAGGTCGAAGTCCGTGCCGGTGGTGGTGCGGACGTCCCAGCCGAGGCCCACGGTGACGGCGGTCAGGCCCGGAGCTTCCTTGGTGAGCGAGACGTTGCCGCCCTTGGACAGGCTTACAGCCATTGTTGGGAGTCCCTTCCCTCGTTACGTGTGCGGACGAAGCTACCGTCACATCCAAGAACGCCGAGAGGGGTCCCCAAGGTTCCGTGTCTCTTTACCGTTTTTACCCGCCCTGCATGTACCCGCCCTGCATGTACCCGCCCTGCATGTACCCGCCCTGCATGCACCCGCCCTGCTTTCGCGCCCTGCGGAAAACCGAGTGACGTGGTCCGGACAGGAGCGGGAACATGGACCCCATGTCCGGTCCTTATGTCGTCCGCGGCTCCGTCTCGCTTCCCGAGGCCGAGCTCGTGTGGCGTTTCTCGCGGTCGTCGGGGCCCGGCGGACAGCACGTCAACACCAGTGACTCCCAGGTCGAGCTGCGCTTCGACCTGGCGAAGACCGAGGCGCTTCCGCAGGTGTGGAAGGAGCGGGCGCTGCAGCGCCTGGCCGGCCGGCTCGTCGACGGGGTCATCAGCGTCCGCGCCTCCGAGCACCGGTCCCAGTGGCGCAACCGCGAGGCCGCCGCCGTACGCCTCGCCGCGCTCCTGGCCGAGGCGACCGCGCCCCCGCCCAGGCCGCGCAAGCCGACCCGGATCCCGCGCGGGATCAACGAGCGGCGGCTGCGGGAGAAGAAGCAGCGCTCGGAGACGAAGCGGGGCCGGTCCGGGCGCAACTGGACGTAGCGGCCCCAGTCCATCCGCGCCGGCAGAGTTCCCGTACGCCCACCGTCTGGTCTCCGCTGGTCTCCCCGGTCGGGCGGAACCCCAGTCCGAGGTGGAAGCCCTCCGGTCCGCCGGGGCCGGGGTGCCAGGAGACATACAACTGGGTGCCGCCCCGGCGCCGGATCTCCGCGGCGACGGACGCGACCGCGAAACGGCCGTGTCCCCGGCCCTGCTCACCGGCCGCGGGTGGGGTGATTTCTTCCGGACGGGGCGTGGTCATGCGCGCACCCTGGGCGGGCGTGATCGCCGCGGGCCGGTGAACTCCATTCCGGGGGTCAGCGCAGTTGCCGGTAGCGCCCCCGGAAATACAGCAGCGGTCCCCCGCCCGCGCTCGGGACCTTCGCCGTCAGGACGCGGCCGATGACCAGGGTGTGGTCGCCCGCGGCCACCCGCTGCTCGGTGCGGCATTCCAGGGTGGCCAGGGCGCCACCCACCATCGGGGCGCCCGAGACCTCGCCACGGACGTAGGGGATGTCCTGGAAGAGGAGACGGTCGCTGATACGGCCCTTCATCGCGAAGCGGCCGGCGATGTGGCGCTGGCTCTCGGTGAGGACGGAGACCGCCCACACGGGCTGTTCGGCGAGCAGGTCGTCCATGCGGGAACCCTCGCGCAGGCTGACCAGGGCCAGCGGCGGGTCCAGGGACACCGACATGAACGCCGTTGCCGTCATGCCCACGTCCTCGCCCACCGGAGCCTGCGGGTCGTCCGGGTCGAGCGGCGGCTCCTGCGCGGTCACCAGGACCACGCCGGAGGCCAGCCGGGACATGGCGGCGCGGAACTCGTCGTTGGTCACCCCCTCAGCATGCCCGGAGGTGGACGTGGCAGCGGGGGAGAGCGAGGCAGAGGGAGTGTTCAGCACGCTGAGAACGCTAATCGGCGGCCCGCGCGCGTCGCATCGGGCCTCCGCCCGAAGCCGGACCTAGGACCAGCGGCGGACCGCAGACCCACCGTTTTCCACGCGTCCGGAGGGCCTCTCGTACATCATGTCCACACAGCCATAAAGTTTGCGTTCAGTAAACGCACAGGAAATAAGCAGAAACTCCACTCAATTGTTCACGTTCCGCTGTGACTTGAGTCACAAGGGGCATGAATTGTTGACCCTGTGTACCGAGTGGGCTCCGCGCTGTGATTCAGTGGCGGGGGACGCTGCACAGACGATACGCCGAAGAGAACCCTTGATTCGCTGCGTGGTCTCGGGGGGAGGGCGAGCATGGAGACCGAGTCGGAGCCGTACGTCCGTCTTGCGACCCTGCGACAACTGCACCAGGTCATGGCGGACATGAATACCGCACGAAGCCTGGCGGACACACTGCAGACCGTCGCCGACGGCGTGGTGGGCGGCCTCGGCTACGAACTGGCGTGCGTGAACCTCGTACGCCCCGACGGCGATCTCGTGGTCGCCGCCTTCGCCGGGAACTCCGCCGCCGAGGCGCTCATCACCGGCCGCGTCGGTTCCCGCGAGTCCTGGGAGCGCCGGCTGAGCATGGGCGAGGCCTGGGGCGACCTGGTCTTCATACCGCACACCGAGGGCTGGGTCCTCGACGACGACGACGTCCCCCAGTGGTACACCGACGGCCCCGCGCCCCGCTTCGAGGACGAGTGGCACCCGGCCGACCGGCTCTTCGCGCCCATGTACACGCCGGGCGCGCCGGACGGCCAGCGCGGCGAGCTGCTCGGCGTGATCTCCGTGGACCGGCCGCGCAACGGCCGGCGGCCCGGCGCATGGGGGCGCGAAGCCCTGCAGATGTACGCATTCCAGGCGGCCATCGCGATCAGCAACGCCAGGCTGCGCGCCAACATGCAGCGCGCCCTGGTCCGCCTCGAGCGTGAGCAGCAGGCCCTGCGCGCCAGCGAGGAGAGCTTCCGCCAGGCCTTCGAGTACGCCCCCTCCGGCATGGCCATCGCCGAGATGGGCGGCGACCAGCACGGCCGGATCCTGCGCACCAACGACGCGCTGTGCCGCCTCCTGGGCCGCCCCGCCTCCGCGATGCGCCGCTACTCCTTCTCCGACCTCGTCCACCCCGAGGACATAGGCACCCTGCTGAGAACGTCCGCCGAGGGCGGCCGCGCCGAGCTGCGCCTGGGCCGCCGCGACGGCACCTACGTCTGGGTCTCCCTGCGCAACTCCGTCGTCGCGGACGCCGCCGACGGCCCCCGCTTCCTGCTCACCCACGTCGAGGACATCGAGGAGCGCAAGCGCCGCGAACTACAGCTCGCCCACCGCGCCTCCCACGACTCCCTCACCGGCCTGCCGAACTCCGCCGAGCTGCGCGCCCGCCTGTCCGCCCGCCTCTGCCGTCGCCCGCAGTCGGCGTACGCCGGGGACCTCGAGTCGCTCGACGCGGCCTACGGGCATCCGGCCTTCGACGTCGGCGGCCACGGCTTCGACTTCCGGCCGGGGGCCGAGGCGTACGACGCCTACGACCACCACGTGCACACGGTCGCCCCCGAGGGCGACCACGACGACGGCACCAAGGGGCTCGCGGTCCTCTTCTGCGACCTCGACGGCTTCAAGTCGATCAACGACCGGTTCGGGCACAACGCGGGCGACGCGGTGCTCATCGAGGTGGCCCGGCGGCTCAGCAACGGTGTGCGCGACGGGGACACCGTGGCCCGGCTCGGCGGCGACGAGTTCGTGATCCTCGCCGATGGGCTCGGCCGGGCCGACGCCCAGGACCTCGCCGTACGGCTGCGCAACGAGATCATCCAGCCCATCCGTGCCGAGGGCCGCGCCGTCCGGGTCGGCGCGAGCTTCGGCATCGGCTGGGCACAATGCGGCATGACGGCGGACGAAGTGTTGAAATCCGCTGACGAACGGATGTACGTCGAGAAACGATCTCGTCCCAAACAGCACCGACGCGCCGGATGATCCCCAGGTCAGTGGGCTGATGAGGGCTGAGTCACCCGTTTGGGCCACGTGGACCGGGTAGGCTCGCCATTCTCACCACGTACTGCATCCGACCCGCACCTGTTGAGGAGTACCTAGGGATGACGCCCGGCAACAACGGCGCGAGCACGCCCGAGGACGACGACCCGTTCGGCTACCTGTACGCAGATGGTCAGGCCAACGGAGCCCAGCCGCCGTCCGGTGGCTACGGCTACCCGAACTCGGTCAGCCGGGTCCGCGCGGTCGGCCAGCGGCAGTACGGCCAGCAGGCGCCCACGGCGCCGTACGGGCAGGTCCCGCAGCAGCAGGGCGCGTACGGCCAGCCGAGCGCCCATTACGCGGCCCCGGAGACCCTCCCGGGCGGCGCCCCCACGACCCGGCAGCCGGCCCGGACCGGCAACGGCGGCCGGGGCCGCGGCCCCAACACCAAGGGCCTCCTGATCGGTGCCATCGCGGTGGTCGCCGCGGTGGTGATCGGCATCGGGGTGGCGATGATCGGCGACAACTCGGACGACAAGGGCGACAACACCGCCGGCGGCTCCACCCCGACGACCTCCCAGAGCACCGCGCCGAGCCCGTCGGCGAGCAACAGCGCCGCGTCCGCGGACAACCTGCCGACTATCGACGCCAAGGCCCTGCTGCTGGGCGGCGGCGCCACCACCGCGTCGGACGTCAAGGGCGCCAAGGCCGACGGCGGCGTCTACGTCACGGGCTTCAACCAGGTCGGCGCCTCGGTCACCTGGAACGTCAACGGCATCCCCGCCGACGGCAAGTACACCCTGTTCGTCGGCTACGGCGTCCCCGGCAAGGACGGCACCGCGACCCTCACGGTCAACGGCACGCCGTCCACCACGCCCGTCAAGCTGAAGAACTGGGCGGACGCCCCCGAGGGCGACTACGAGAAGGGCTGGACGAAGACCTTCAACTGGATCCAGCTCAACAAGGGCACGAACTCCATCAAGATCTCGTGCGAACAGGGCAACCAGTGCGACGCCAACCTGGACCAGCTCTGGCTGGTGAAGGGCTGGGTCAGGACGCGCTGACCCTCACGCCGCGCTGACCTCCCCCGTCACCGCCACCCGCCCCAGCAGCTCCTCGTAGGCCGCGTGGTCGAACTCGCCGGCCACGGGGGCGAGGACCGTCGCCGTGGACAGGGCGGTGGCGCGGGCCAGGCGGTCCGGCCAGGGGAGGTGCTCCACGAGGCCGGACAGCAGGCCCGCGACCGCCGAGTCGCCGGCGCCGGTGGGGTTGCCCTGGACGCGGGTCGGCGGTGTGGCGCGCCAGTGGCCCTCGGGGGTGTGGGCGAGCAGGCCCTCGGCGCCCAGGGAGGCGACGACGGCCCGGGCTCCGCGTCGGCGGGCGTCCTGCGTGGCGCGCAACGGCTCGTGGGAGCCGGTGAGTTCGGCCAGCTCCTCGGCGTTCGGCTTGATGATGTCGGGGCGGGCGGCGACGGCCCGGCGCAGCGGCTCGCCGCTGGTGTCCAGCAGCACCGGCACGTTCGCGGCGCGCGCGGTGCGGACCAGCCCGGCGTACGCCCCCACCGGCACCCCGGGCGGCAGGCTGCCGCAGAGCGCCACCGCCGACACCGAGCCGAGCAGCTCCTCGTACACGTCCTGGAAGGCGGACCACTCGGCGGAGGCGATGGCCGGCCCGGGCTCGTTGAGCTGGGTGGTGTCGCCGGTCCGCTCGTCCACGACGGCTGTCGTGCGCCGGGTCGCGCCCGCCACCGGGACGAGCGCGTCCACCACGCCGGCCGTGTCCGCGAGCAGGTCCCGCACGACGCGCCCGGTGGCCCCGCCCGCGAATCCGGTGACCGTCACCTCGTGGCCGAGGGCCGCGAGGACCCGGGCCACGTTCAGCCCTTTGCCGCCGGGCCGTTCGGTCACCTCCGACACCCGGTGCGAGGCATGGGGCCGCAGGGACGGCACCCGATAGGTGATGTCGAGAGCGGTGTTCAGCGTGACCGTGAGGATCACGTGGGCCGACCTCCCCCGAGTAAATGCGCTTGTCGCAACGTTCCGGAGGCTTGATCATGCCAAACAGACGGCGGCGGGCCCAGTCCTCGGGGCGGCCACTGCGGCCGTACGGCCGGACGGATCAGCCCAGTTGGGGATCGACCACCCATTCGCCCTGGCGCATCACGCCCTTGAGGTCGAAGCTTTCGTCCAGGAGCACCAGGTCGGCGTCCTTGCCGGGCTCCAGCGAGCCCACCCGGTCGTCCATTCCGAGCAGCCGGGCCGGGTTGGCGGACAGGGCTGCCACCACGTCCTCGACCGGCAGCCGGTCGATCGTCACCGCCCGCTTGAAGGCCCGGTCCAGGGTGAGCGTCGAGCCCGCGATCGAGCCGCCCTCCACCAGGCGCGCCACGCCGTCGGCGACCTCGACCTCCAGCGGGCCGAGCATGTAGCGGCCGTCGCCGAATCCGGCCGCGTCCATCGCGTCGGTGATGAACGCCACCCGGCGCGCACCCGCGTGACGGAACGCCAGTTCGAGGGCCGCCGGGTGCAGGTGGACGCCGTCGTTGATCAGTTCGACCGTGACCCGCTCGTCCTCGAGGAGGGCCGCGATCGGGCCGGGGGCACGGTGCCCCAGGGCGGGCATCGCGTTGAACAGGTGCGTGGCCACGGTCGCGCCGGCGTCGATGGCCTCCACCGTCTGCTCGTACGTCGCGTCCGTGTGCCCGACCGCCGCGATCACCCCGTGCTCCGTGAGGAGCCGTACGGAGTCGATGCCGCCCGGCAGTTCGGTGGCGAGCGTGACCATCCTGGCCTTGCCGCGCGCGGCGTCGATCAGCTTGCGCACCTCGGCCGGGTCCGGGTCGCGCAGCAGTCCCTCGGAGTGCGCGCCCTTGCGGCACGGCGAGATGAACGGCCCCTCGAAGTGGATGCCCGCGAGATCGCCCTGCTCGGTCAGCTCGGACAGCAGCCCGGCCTGCTGGACCAGGAAGTCCATCTCGTCGGTGACGGTCGAGGCGACGAGCGTCGTGGTGCCGTGCAGCCGGTGGAAGCGGAGGGCCGTCAGGACGTCGTCGGCCGTGCCGGAGAAGGAGGCGCCACCGCCGCCGTGGTTGTGGATGTCGACGAAGCCGGGGACCACCCAGTGGCCTCGTACGTCGATGATCTCCGCGTCCTCCCGGGCCTCCCCAAGGCCTACGACAGGCTCCGGCCCGGGGGTACCCCAGCCGGCGATCCGCGTGCCCTCGACGATCACGTGGCCGCCGTCCACGATTCCGGTGGGCAGCACCACCCGGGCACCGGCGAGAACCTTGCTAGGGGCCATCAGGTGGTTACCTCCGGGGAGTAGGAGTGTTCAGCAGATCCCAGGCGAGGAGCCCCGCGCCCAGGCATCCGGCGGTGTCCCCGAGGGCCGCGGGGACGATCGACGGCAGCTTCTGGAAGGTGACGCGCCGCCGGACGGCGTCCCGCAGCGGTGTGAACAAGGTTTCCCCCGCCTCGGCGAGCCCGCCACCGATGATCAGCGTGCGCGGGTCCAGCAGGGTGAGCGCGGTGACCAGCCCGTCGGCGAGCGCGTCCACGGCCTCCTGCCAGACCGCTTGTGCCCTCGGGTCCCCGGACTCCACGGCCTGTGCGCAGTCCGCCGCGTCCGCGCCCGGGTCGCCGCACGCCTCCGCCCACGCCTGGCTGACCGCCGCCGCGGACGCGAACCGCTCCAGACAGCCGCGCTGCCCGCAGGGACAGGGGATGCCCCCGGGCCGTACGACGATGTGGCCGATCTCGCCCGCGAAGCCGTGCGCGCCCGCCTCCACCCGGCCGTCGATGCCGATGGCGCCCGCGATCCCGGTGCCCAGCGGCACGAACAGGAACCGGTCGGCGCCCCGCCCCGCCCCGATCCGGCCCTCGGCGAGCCCGCCGGTGCGCACGTCGTGGCCGAGGGCCACGGGGACGCCGGCCAGCCGCTCGCCGAGCAGCGCGCGCAGGGGGACGTCGCGCCAGCCGAGGTTGGCCGCGTAGGCGGCGATGCCCCGCTCCTCGTCGACGATGCCGGGGACGGCGACGCCGGCGGCGGCCGCGGGCTCGCCGAAGCGCTCCGCGCCGTACGCGCGCAGCTCGGCGGCGAAGCCGAGGATGGCCTCGACGACGGCGTCGGGCCCGCGCTCGCGGCCGGTCGCCCGGCGCGCCTGGTGCAGCAGTTCGCCGTCGGCCGCGACCAGGGCGGCCTTCATGCCGGTGCCGCCCACATCGAGGGCGATGACGTGTCTCACGGGGGACAGTGTGGCCCGTGGACCCGCAAGAGGTCTAGTCCACTTACGGGGTGTAGACCTTATGGCTGACGTTTTGAAAGTTTTCGCCTTGCGGGGGGCACAGGTTCCGGTTCTGTGCGTTTCCGTTCGGCGAGTCGGCAGTGGTTTGGGGCGGAGAGCAGTGCAGCGGCGTAGGACAGGAATGATCGCGGTGGTGTCCGCACTGGGCATGACGGCGGTCCTCGGCGGCTGCGGGAGCACCGGCTCCTCCGACGTCACTCTCAAGCTGGTCGCCGCCGACTACGGCGACTCCGCGGCCAACAGCTCGCAGAAGTACTGGGACAAGCTGGTCAAGGACTACGAGTCCCAGCACCCGGGCGTGAAGGTCGAGGTCAGCGTCTACTCCTGGAACGACGTCGACCGCAAGGTCAAGGAGATGGTCGACGCGGGCGACCCGCCCGACATGGCGCAGATCGGCGCGTACGCCGACTACGCTGCCAAGGGCCTGCTGTACAAGGCCGACGACGTGCTCTCCATACCCGTCCAGGCCGATTTCCTCGGCCAGCTCTCCCGGGCCGGGCAGGTGCGGCACGTGCAGTACGGCATCCCGTTCGCCGCCTCCACACGCGTCCTCTTCTACAACAAGACCCTCTTCGGCAGGGCCGGCCTCACCCCGCCCAAGACCTGGGACCAGCTCGCGGCCGACGCCAGGGTGCTGAAGGCCGAGGGCGTGAAGTACCCCTACGCGCTGCCCCTCGGCCCGGAGGAGGCGCAGGCCGAGACCATGCAGTGGCTGCTCAGCGGCGGCGCCGGCTACACCGACGACATCGGCACCTACACCCTCGACTCCGCGCAGAACGTCGAGACCTTCACCTGGCTCAAGGACGAGCTGGTCGGCAAGGGCCTGACCGGGCCCGTCGCCCCCGGCAAGCTCAACCGGGCGGACGCCTTCGCCGCCTTCGCCGACGGGGAGGTCGGCATGCTCAACGGCCACCCCACGCTGATGCAGCAGGCCGCGAAGAAGGGTGTGAAGTTCGGCATGGTGCCGATGCCGGGCAGGAACGGCACGGCCAAGGCGACCATGGGCGTCGCGGACTGGATGATGGCCTTCAAGAAGAACGGTCACCGCGACCAGATCAACGACTTCCTCGACTTCGTCTACAGCCAGAAGAACGTCCTCGACTTCTCCCGCGAGTACGGCCTGCTGCCCGTCACCGGCTCCGCGTCCGACGTGATGGCCGCGGCGGAGGAGGACAAGAAGCTCCGGCCGTTCCTGGAGGAGCTCCCGGTCGCCCGGCTCTACCCGGTCGGCAAGACGTCCTGGGCCCAGGTCAGCGCGGACATCAAGAAGCGGATCGGCCAGGCGGTCGCCCCGGACGGCAGCCCGTCCGCGGTCCTCGGCCAGTTGCAGGCGACGGCGTCGACGGCGGAGAGCGCGGAGTAGCCCGCCGACGGGGGCCGCTGCCGGTACATCGCTGTCGGTGGTGGGGGCTACGGTGCCGGGTATGGACGACGACCAGGAGCAGCTCGGCCGCAGGGAACGGGACATCCTCGCCCTGGAGCGCCGCGGCTTTCCCGGGCCCGGCGCGAAGGAACGCGCGATACGCGAGGAACTCGGCCTGTCGCCCGTCCGCTACTACCAGCTCCTCAACGCCCTCCTCGACGACGCGCGTGCGCTGGCCCACGACCCGGTGACGGTGAACCGGCTGAGGCGGGTGCGGGAGGCACGGAGGTCGGAGCGCTGAGGCCGGAGCATTGCGGTCGGAGTGCCGAGGTCGGAGCGCTGGGGCCGGAGCGCGGAGGTCGGAGCGCGGAGGTCGGAGCGCGGAGGTCGGAGCGCGGAGGTCGGAGCGCGGAGGTCGGAGCGCTGGGGTCGGAGCACTGAGGTCCGGACGGTGCCGGGCGGCGCGCCGGGTCGGCCACGAGTGCGCCCGGCCCTCCCTGGATAGGGTCGCCGTATGGGCAGCCATGACAGCCATGACACGGACTCGACGAACCCCAGGCAATCCCTGCCGACGCCCGTCACACAGGCCGGGCGGGACGGGCTCGCCGCGATCCTCGCGCGGCCGGAGAACGCGGTGATCGCGCTCGACTTCGACGGGACACTCGCGCCGATCGTGCCGGACCCGGACCAGGCCCGCGCCCATCCGGACGTGGTGCCCGCACTCACCGCGCTCGCCCCGAAGGTGGCCGCCGTCGCCGTGGTCACCGGCCGCCCGGCCGACGTCGCGGTGCGGCACGGCGGCTTCGCGGGCGTACCCGGCCTGGAGCACCTCGTCGTCCTCGGCCACTACGGTGCCGAGCGCTGGGACGCCGCCACCGGCACCGTCAGCGCCCCGCCCCCGCACCCCGGCGTCGCCGCCGTCCGCGCCGAACTGCCGGGGCTCCTCGACCGGGTCGGTGCCTTGCGCGGGACCTGGGTCGAGGAGAAGGGCCGGTCCGTCGCCGTCCACACCCGTCGCGCGGAGGACCCGCAGGCCGCGTTCGAGGTGCTCCGCAAGCCCCTCACCGACCTGGCCGCCCGGCACGGCCTGATCGTCGAACCGGGCCGCATGGTTCTCGAACTCCGCCCCCCGGGCATGGACAAGGGAGTCGCTCTCCTGGACTACGTCCGCGAGATCGGCGCCGCCGCGGTCATGTACGCGGGTGACGATCTGGGCGACCTCCCCGCCTTCGCCGCGGTCGACGAACTCCGCTCCGAAGGCGTACCGGGCCTGCTGGTGTGCAGCGGCAGCACGGAGGTCACGGAACTGTCGGAGAGGGCGGACCTGGTGGTGGAGGGCCCGGAGGGGGTCGTACGCCTGCTGTGGGACCTGGCGGCCCGGCTGGCGTAGCCGCGGGCAGTCGTGCCGCCCCGAGTGCCTTGATGGCCTGGGGGCACCCCAGGGGGCGGCACGGATGGGCGCTGGGGGTGCCTTCAGTCAGCGTTCAGCTCACCCAGCTGATCCAGGAACCACTGCGCCGGCGGCAGCGCGGTAGCCGCCGCGGCCAGCCGCTTCGCGCGCTCCGCCCGCTCGTGGACCGGCATGCTCAGCGCCTCGTGCAGGGCCGCGGCCGTCCCGATCACGTCGTACGGGTTGACGACGATCGCGTCCTCGCCCAGCTCGTGGTACGCCCCCGCCTCCCGGGACAGCACCAGCGCGCAGCCGACGTCCGACACGAGCGGCATCTCCTTGGCGACCAGGTTCATGCCGTCCCGGATCGGGTTGACCAGCGCCACATCGGCCAGCCGGTACGCCGCAAGCGACCGCGCGAAGTCGTCCTTCACGTGCAGCACCACCGGCGTCCACCCCGGCGTCCCGTACTGCCCGTTGATCTCCTGCGCCAGCCGCTGCACCTCGGCCGTGTACTCCCGGTACACGGCGAGATCCTGCCGCGAGGGGTACGCGAACGCGACGTGCACCACCCGCTCCCGCCACTCGGGGTGGTCCTCCAGCAGCTGCCGGTACGCCAGCAGACCCCGCACGATGTTCTTCGACAGCTCGGTCCGGTCCACCCGCACGATCGTCCTGCGCGCGCCCCCGTCGGGCGCCGTGCCGATCTCCTCCCGCAGCGCCGCCATCCGCTCGGCGACGTCGGCCCGATGCGAGCGCTCCCGCAGGAACTCGGCGTCCGCGCCCAGCCCGTGGACCCCGACCCGCGTGCCCCCGAGCCCGCCGACGAGCGCTTCGCAGCACCCGGTGAACGCGTCCGCCCACCGCTGCGTGAGGAAGCCCAGCCGGTCGGCGCCCAGCATGCCGCGCAGCACCTGCTCGGCGACGTCGTCCGGCAGTATCCGAAAGTAGTCGACCGGCGCCCACGGCGTGTGCGAGAAGTGGCCGATCCGTACGTCCGGCCGGAAGTCGCGCAGCATCCCCGGGACCAGCGTGAGGTGGTAGTCCTGCACCACGACCGCCGCCCCCTCGGCCGCCTCCTCCGCCAGCGCTTCGGCGAAGGCGCGGTTGTAGGCCTCGTACGAGGCCCACTGGCGCCGGAACTCCGCGTCGAAGACCGGCTCCAGCGGCGTCTGGTACAGCATGTGGTGGACGAACCACAGCACCGAGTTGGCGATGCCGTTGTACGCGTCGGCGAAGACGCCCGCGTCGATGTCGAGCATCCGCACCTGCTGGCCGCCGGTCGCGTCGGACGGCAGCCGCCGTCCGCCCTCGAAGCGGCGCACCGCCTCCCGGTCGGCGTCGCTCAGCGCGGCGCACACCCATACCGCGCCCGCGTCCGGCCCGATCGCCGACAGCCCGGACACCAGCCCTCCGCCTCCACGTTTGGCGTGGAGCGAGCCGTCCTCGCGCACCTCGTACGAAACCGGGCCGCGATTGGACGCGACCAGCACCTCGGCACCGTGCGTTGAAGCCATAGCACTCAACCTAGCCCAGCCTGGAAACGCTCAAACGTACGGTTCCGCTTCGTGGGTGGGCCGTATACGGCCGGGCCGGGATTTCACGCCACCTTGCGTGCGGCGTACTCCGCGATCTCGAGCATCGGCGGCCGCTCCTCCATGTCCACCGAGTAGGTGCGCGGCTCGAAGCCGTCCTCCCCCCGTTCGAACTGGGTGAGGGAGGGGCGGATCAGATGGCCGCGGGCCAGGCGCAGCTGGGCGGTGCGGTAGATCGCGGCGGCCATGCGGCCCAGCGCCTGCCCGTCCTGGTGCCGGTGCTTGCGCACACCGACGTCGACCTGCGCGAGCGCGTCCAGGCCCACCAGGTGCAGTGCGTCGACCAGCATGCCCAGCTCGACGCCGTACCCGACGGGGAACGGCAGCTGTTCCAGCAGGGAGCGGCGGGCCGCGTACTCGCCGCCGAGCGGCTGCACGAAGCCGGCCAGCTGCGGCCAGTGCATGTTGAGCAGCGGCCGCGCCATCAGCTCGGTGACGCGCCCGCCCTGACCGGCCGCCGAGCCCAGGGGACGGTCGTACATGGCCTTGACCAGGTCGACGTCGGGGTCGGTGAGCAGCGGGCCCACGATCCCGGTGACGAAGTCGGAGGAGAACTCCTTCAGGTCGGCGTCGATGAAGCAGACGACGTCCCCCTCGGTCACGAGCAGGGAGCGCCACAGCACCTCACCCTTGCCCGGGACCGCCGGGATCCGCGGCAGGATGTCGTCGCGGTGGACGACGCGGGCGCCCGCGGCGGCGGCCACCTCGGAGGTGCGGTCGGTGGAACCCGAGTCGACGACGACGATCTCGTCGACGAGCGGGACCTGCTGCATCAGGTCGTGACGGATCACGGTGACGATGTCGCCGACCGTCTCCTCCTCGTTGAGGGCGGGCAGCACGACGCTGACCGACGAGCCGCTCGCGCGTTTGGCGGCCAGGATCCTGTAGAGCGGGCGATCGGTCACGGACCAGGAGCGTGTCCTCAGCCAGCGCTCGACTTCTTCCAGCACGGTCTGCGGCTCCTCACTGCAGTTCAAATCACAGTACGGATTCACACAGTCGGGTGATCCGTCTCGCGGTTCGGACGACTATCTCAACTGTCCTGGCCTTCGGTTACAGTCTTGAACAACGCGGATGACCATCGCATGTCGCGGGTCACCGCCACCCACAACCGCATACCGCTCATCCAGAGGGGCAGAGGGACACGGCCCGATGAAGCCCCGGCAACCCTCCAGCCGGTTCTCGTCCATCCATTGCGAGGCTCCCGGCTAGGGAAGGTGCCAAATCCGTCTCACGGCGAGATGCGTCGTGAGGAAGATGAGGAGAAAGGGCCTCGCCTCACATGGCTGTGCAGACCGCTGCAACCACCGCTGACACCGTCGACCTCGGTCCCGCCGCCGCGCTGTCCTGCCGCGAGTGCGGCCACCGCGTGCCCCTCGGCCCGGTCTTCGCGTGCGAGGAGTGTTTCGGCCCCCTGGAGATCGCCTACGACTTCTCGGCCTACGACACCGAGGAGCTCCGCAAGCAGATCGAGGCGGGCCCCGCGAACATCTGGCGCTACGCGCCGCTGCTGCCCGTCCCCGCGGACGTGGCCGAAAAGCCGAACCTGAACCCGGGCTGGACCAAGCTCGTCAAGGCCGACAACCTCGCCCGCGAGCTCGGCGTGACCGGCGGGTTGTATGTGAAGGACGACTCCGGCAACCCGACGCACTCCTTCAAGGACCGCGTCGTCGCCCAGGCCCTGGAGGCCGCCCGCGCCTTCGGCTTCACCACCCTGTCCTGCTCCTCCACCGGAAACCTGGCCGGTGCCGTCGGCGCCGCGGCCGCCCGCGCCGGCTTCCGCTCCTGCGTCTTCATCCCGCACGACCTGGAGCAGGGCAAGGTCGTCATGGCCGCGATCTACGGCGGCGACCTCGTCGGTATCGAGGGCAACTACGACGACGTGAACCGCTTCTGCTCCGAGCTGATCGGCGACCCGGCCGGCGAGGGCTGGGGCTTCGTCAACGTCAACCTGCGGCCGTACTACGCGGAGGGGTCCAAGACCCTGGCGTACGAGATCTGCGAGCAGCTGGGCTGGCGGCTGCCGGACCAGATCGTCGTGCCCATCGCCTCCGGCTCCCAGCTCACGAAGATCGACAAGGGTCTGCAGGAGCTCATCAAGCTCGGGCTGGTGGCGGACAAGCCGTACAAGATCTTCGGCGCCCAGGCCGAGGGCTGTTCGCCGGTGTCCACCGCCTTCAAGGCCGGCCACGAGGTCGTCCGGCCGCAGAAGCCGAACACCATCGCCAAGTCGCTGGCGATCGGCAACCCGGCCGACGGCCCGTACGTCCTCGACATCGCGCGCCGCACCGGCGGTGCCGTGGAGGACGTCACCGACGAGCAGGTCGTGGACGCCATCAAGCTCCTCGCCCGCACCGAGGGCATCTTCGCGGAGACGGCGGGCGGTGTGACGGTCGGCGTGACGAAGAAGCTGATCGAGAGCGGCGTCCTCGACCCGGCGAAGACGACCGTCGTCCTCAACACCGGCGACGGCCTGAAGACCCTGGACGCGGTGGCGGGCACCGGCCTCACCGCGACGATCCGTCCGACCCTGGACTCCTTCCGAGAGGCTGGCCTCGTATGAGCGTGACCGTTCGCATCCCCACCATCCTGCGCACCTACACCGGCGGTCAGGCCGAGGTGACCGCCGAGGGCGCGACCCTCGCCGAGGTCATCGCCGACCTGGAGAAGAACCACACCGGCATTGCCGCCCGCGTGCTGGACGACCAGGGGAAGCTGCGCCGCTTCGTCAACGTCTACGTCAACGACGACGACGTCCGCTTCGAGCAGGGCCTGGAGACCGCGACCCCGGACGGCGCGGGCGTCTCCATCATTCCGGCAGTCGCCGGCGGCTGATCGTTACCTTCGGTAACGCTCGTCACCGAGAGTTCATCGAATTGCCCCCTCCGTGAGAGAAGCGGAGGGGGCAATTCAGCGTGATTGAGCGCGGTACAGTTGGGGAACGCGCTTCTGATCCCCGGGTCGGAAGCCCTGGATTCCTCCCGCGTGCCCGACAAGAAGTAGCCAAAGTGCGCGGGTTTTTTGCGGCTTTTGTGGCCTTTGTGGGGCCCGACTTGCCCTGAATTCAGGTGAATTCTCACCACATTCCGGACCGGCCACGTCCAGAATTCTCGTCCGATTGACCTGTTGCAGACGGCAGTTGGACAGATACATTCAGCCGCGGTCGACGCGTTCCGGCGCACGCCCCCAAATCCATGGGGGGTGAGGTCTGACCCGGATCCGCGAAGTGTGGATCTGTGCAAGGGCCAGTAATAGGGGAGTTAGGCATGGCTCAGGGCACCGTCAAGTGGTTCAACGCGGAGAAGGGGTACGGCTTCATCGCGGTCGACGGTGGTGCGGACGTCTTCGTCCACTACAGCGCGATCCAGATGGACGGCTACCGCACGCTGGAAGAGGGCCAGCGGGTCGAGTTCGAGATCTCGCAGGGCCAGAAGGGCCCGCAGGCCGACATGGTCCGCGTCACGGCCTGAATCGCGCGACCACCGCAAGCAACGTCTTCTGCCGAAGGGCTCGCACCTCCATGGGGTGCGAGCCCTTCGGCGTGTCCGGGACCGTTCGACGGCTGCACGCACACCCGGGCGCGCCTGCTCCCGCGCTCGTACGCTCCCTGGTCGCGGCGGCTGAGCGCATCTGCCGATCCCGGTTCGCGCGCGGCTGAGCGCCGCCGCCGATCCCCCGAGGCGCTTGCACTCGGCAGGGGCGAGTGCTAATCATTGGCGTTAGCACTCTGAAGGTGAGAGTGACAATGAAGGACCGGGTCGGTGAGGCCACGGACCAGGTGGGGCAAGGAACCACCGGTCGGGGCCGTCCGTCGCGGGCGCGGGCGCGGTCCGAAGTAATCACCCCCAGTCCTGGAGGGACCACTTCACATGGCCAAGATCATCGCGTTCGACGAGGAGGCGCGGCGCGGCCTCGAGCGCGGCATGAACCAGCTCGCGGACGCCGTCAAGGTGACCCTCGGCCCCAAGGGCCGCAACGTCGTCCTCGAGAAGAAGTGGGGCGCCCCCACGATCACCAACGACGGTGTCTCCATCGCCAAGGAGATCGAGCTCGAGGACCCGTACGAGAAGATCGGCGCCGAGCTGGTCAAGGAAGTAGCGAAGAAGACCGACGACGTCGCCGGTGACGGTACGACGACCGCTACCGTCCTGGCCCAGGCGCTGGTCAAGGAGGGCCTGCGCAACGTCGCCGCCGGCGCCAACCCCATGGCCCTGAAGCGCGGTATCGAGAAGGCCGTCGAGGCCGTCTCCGCCGCCCTGCTCGACCAGGCCAAGGAGGTCGAGACCAAGGAGCAGATCGCCTCCACGGCCTCCATCTCCGCCGCCGACACCCAGATCGGCGAGCTCATCGCCGAGGCCATGGACAAGGTCGGCAAGGAAGGCGTCATCACCGTCGAGGAGTCGCAGACCTTCGGTCTGGAGCTGGAGCTCACCGAGGGCATGCGCTTCGACAAGGGCTACATCTCCGCCTACTTCGCGACCGACATGGAGCGCATGGAGGCGGTGCTCGAGGACCCGTACATCCTCATCGCCAACTCCAAGATCTCCGCGGTCAAGGACCTGCTCCCGCTCCTTGAGAAGGTCATGCAGTCGGGCAAGCCGCTGCTGATCATCGCCGAGGACGTCGAGGGCGAGGCCCTGTCCACCCTGGTCGTCAACAAGATCCGCGGCACCTTCAAGTCCGTCGCCGTCAAGGCCCCGGGCTTCGGCGACCGCCGCAAGGCCATGCTCGGCGACATCGCCATCCTCACGGGCGGCGAGGTCATCTCCGAGGAGGTCGGCCTCAAGCTGGAGAACGCGACCCTGGACCTCCTGGGCCGCGCCCGCAAGGTCGTCATCACCAAGGACGAGACCACCATCGTCGACGGTGCCGGCTCCGCCGAGCAGGTCGCGGGTCGCGTCAACCAGATCCGCGCCGAGATCGAGAACAGCGACTCCGACTACGACCGCGAGAAGCTGCAGGAGCGCCTGGCCAAGCTCGCCGGCGGTGTCGCGGTCATCAAGGCCGGTGCCGCCACCGAGGTGGAGCTCAAGGAGCGCAAGCACCGCATCGAGGACGCCGTCCGCAACGCCAAGGCGGCCGTCGAGGAGGGCATCGTCGCCGGTGGTGGCGTGGCCCTGCTGCAGGCCTCCCAGGTCTTCGAGAAGCTGGAGCTCGAGGGTGACGAGGCGACCGGCGCCCAGGCCGTGAAGCTCGCGCTCGAGGCCCCGCTGAAGCAGATCGCGATCAACGCCGGCCTCGAGGGCGGCGTCGTGGTCGAGAAGGTGCGCAACCTGACCCCGGGCCACGGCCTGAACGCCGCGACCGGCGAGTACGTCGACCTGATCAAGGAAGGCATCATCGACCCGGCGAAGGTGACCCGTTCCGCGCTGCAGAACGCCGCCTCCATCGCCGCGCTGTTCCTCACCACCGAGGCCGTCATCGCCGACAAGCCGGAGAAGGCCTCCGCGCCGGCCGGCGGCGGCATGCCGGGCGGTGACATGGACTTCTGATCCTTCGAAGGATCTTCGAGGATCGGAACCGTCCCTTCCGTGCCGAGGGCGGCACTCCCTGGAAGCAGGGGGTGCCGCCCTCGGGCGTGTTCCGGATCACAGCAAGTGGCGCCGGACGGCGGAATGCCGTACCGGGTGGGGCAGTTGACGCCTGTGTGCAGTAATGCGCGTGCACATACCAGCTGGTACTCATCACGCCTCCGAGGAGTCCGCCACGTGACCGCCACCGCAACCGAGTCCGCTTCCCGCGCGGCCCGCATCCTGTCCCGTCCTCTCACGCTGAACGGCCTCACCGTCCCCAACCGGATCGTGATGGCGCCCATGACGCGCATGTTTTCGCCGGGCGGCGTCCCCGGGGAGGACGTGGTGTCGTACTACGCCCGCCGCGCCGCCGCGGGCGTAGGGCTGATCGTCACCGAGGGCACCTACGTCGGGCACGAGTCGGCAGGGCAGAGCGACCGCGTGCCGCGGTTCCACGGGGAGGAGCAGCTCGCGGGATGGGCGAAGGTCGCCGAGGCCGTGCACGCGGCGGGCGGCAGGATCGTGCCGCAGCTGTGGCACATCGGCATGGTCCGGCAGCAGGGCCAGCCGCCGTTCCCGGACGCGCCCGCGGTCGGCCCCTCCGGGCTGCGCATCGACGGCACCGAGGGCACGGGCCGGGCGATGACGCAGCAGGACATCGATGACGTCATCGGCGCGTTCGCCGAGGCGGCCGCCGCCGCGGAGCGCATCGGCTTCGACGGGGTGGAGCTGCACGGCGCCCACGGCTACCTGCTCGACCAGTTCCTGTGGGCGGGCACCAACCGCCGTACGGACGCCTACGGCGGCGACGCGGTGGCCCGGACGAAGTTCGCGGCGGAGATCGTGGCGGCGGTCCGCGAGGTTGTCTCGCCGGAGTTCCCGGTCATCTTCCGCTACTCGCAGTGGAAGCAGGAGGCGTACAACGCGCGGCTCGCCGAGACCCCGGAGGAGCTGGAGGCGATCCTGACCCCGCTGGCGGCGGCCGGCGTGGACGTCTTCCACGCCTCCACGCGCCGCTACTGGCTGCCGGAGTTCGAGGGCTCGGACCTCAATCTCGCGGGCTGGACGAAGAAGCTGACCGGCAAGCCGGTCATCACCGTCGGCTCGGTCGGCCTCGACGGCGACTTCATCAGGGCGTTCCAGGGCGAGGGCGCCGCGGTGGGCAGCCTCGACAACCTCCTCGACCGCCTGGAGCGCGACGAGGTCGACCTGGTGGCCGTGGGTCGCGCCCTGCTCCAGGACCCGGAGTGGGCGGCGAAGGTCCTCGGCGGCCGCTTCGACGAGCTGAAGCCGTACGACCCTGCGGCGCTGAAGACGCTGAGCTGAGCCGGTACCTGACGGCACGAGGTCGGCGCCTCCCGCAGGTGGGAGGCGCCGACCTGCTGCTTGCACGACACCTGCACGTTCCGGCGCAGTACGCATATTTCCATTGCTTAAGGCACGTGCTGTTCTGGACCTCGGCCGGCCTGGGAGTCGTCGCGGCGGTCCTGGTGCTGAGCCTCGTACCGGAGTCGAAGGTGGGCACGGGCGGCCGGTTCGACCTGGTCTGAGCGGTGGGCATGGCGGTCGGCCTGGTCTGCCTGCTCCTGGCGATCTCCAAGGGCGCCGACTGGGGCTGGGCCGGCGGCATGACCCTGGGCCTGTTCGCGGCCGCCGTCGTGGTGCTCCTGTCGTGGGGCTTCTTCGAACTGCGCATCGAGGCCCCGCTGGTGGACCTGCGCACCACCGCCCGCCGACAGGTGCTGGTCACCAACCTCGCCTCGGTGGCAATCGGCTTCGCGATGTTCTCGATGTCCCTGGTCATCCCGCAGCTGCTGCAGATGCCCGCGCAGACCGGTTACGGCCTGGGCAAGTCGCTGCTGGCGTCCGGCCTCGTCATGGCACCGTCCGGCCTGGTGATGATGGCGGTCGCCCCGGTGTCCGCGACCGTGTCCCGGGCCAAGGGCCCGAAGGTGACGCTGATGATCGGCGCGCTGATCCCGCCTCCGAGACGGGCGCCGCCAACAGCCTCAACACCCTCATGCGGTCCATCGGCACGTCGACCGCCAGTGCGGTCGCGGGTGTCGTCCTGGCCCACATGACGACGCAATTCGGCTCCTACGCGCTGCCCTCCGAGAACGGCTTCAAGACCGTCCTGGCCGTAGGTGCCGACGCCGCCCTGCTCGGCTTCCTCGTCGCCTCCTTCATCCCGCGGCAGCGTCCTGCGGCGGTGGGGGAGCCGGTGGCGGCCGGGGAGACGGCGGCCTCGGAAGCGAAGGTGTGACGACGTCGCGTAGGACCTGGTTTCTAGAGGTTCCCCAGCGGCTCGATGTCGACCCGTACCGGCGTGCCCCAGACCCGCACCACCTCGTAATCGGTGAACTCGTGCACCAGCCGGTAGGCCATGGCGGCACGGGGCCCGCGGCGCTGGGCGGCGATGTACAGCTCCGCCTCGCGGCGGTCCCGGCGCGGGGTGCCGCACAGCTGCCACTCCCGCCCGTTCCACAGCTCCGGCAGCCAGCGCTGCTGGGGCTGTGGCCGGTCCCCGCGCACGCCGTACCGGGACGGGGCGGGGGCGGTGGGCTCGGCGGCGGGCCGGGTGTACGGATAGGAACCGTTGACGTCGGAACGGCGGGCGGCCCGGCGCCGAGTCTCGCACAGCAGGCACAGGTCGGGGGCGCTCTCGTCGACGGGGCCGTTGGGGTGCTCGGGGCACCGGGTCGCCGGGGCCGCGGTGGTGACGCTCTCGTCCAGCAGGTCGAGGGCGCGCCGCACATCCGCCTTGATCTCGTGCAGCTTGGCGTCGGGGGTGTCGCCGGTGAGGGCCTCGCCGTGCTCGCCGAGGAGGCGCAGCGCACGGCCGAGGGCGGTCAACTGGGCATGGTTCATCGTCGTCAGTCGGCGTAGTCCTTGAGCTTTTCGGTGTCGAGCCTGACCCGCACCGGGTCGGGCAGCTCGACGGTCGCCCCCCAAGGGTAGGACGGGGACTGCTGATAGCGGCCGTCCTTCGGTCTTCCTCGCCGCCGAGGCATCGCGGCGCGGATTCCGGCCGCGTAGGCGTGCACCGCGGTGGCGGGTACGGGTGCGTTGCTGCGCGCGGTGGCTCGCTCGCCCCGGCACGTGCCGCACATGCCGCCCGGCAGTGCCTCCGGACGGCCCGGGACGCCGCACTCGGCGCATTCGAGGAGCCGGAAGGGGCGGCGTGGAGGCTGCGGTGCGGGCGGCTCGGGAGGGAGCTTGTCGGTCAGTCGCCTGCGGACCAGGGCGGCGGGGTGGTGGACCGGGGTGGGCAGGCCGGAGGTCAGGGCGTGGAGTACGGCGTCGTCCGTGGCGCCCCTGGCGAACCACTCCGTCAGCAGCGGGGCGAGTTCCACGCATTCGGCCTGGGAGAGGGACAGAGCGGGTGCCGTGCGGCCCAGGGCGGCAAGGAGGATGTGGGCGCGGGAGCGGGTCGGGCGGGGCGGGCCCGGTGCCGGCTCCTCGCGTACGTCGCCCCGTGTGAACGCCGCCCACCAGTCGTCGTCTCGTGCCGTACGGGAGAACCACGATCGGGTGATCCAGCGGGAGCCGCCTGAGTTCGCCGCCACACGCTCCCGGCCTCGGCGCAAGTGGCCGGTCCGCTGGAGGTGGTTGAGGGCCGTGCGCAGCGCGCACTGCCCGTACGGAAGCGTCTTGGCCGGCGTCTTCACGGAGATGTCGGCGCCGTCGGGGAGACGGTCGATGTACGCGGCGATGGCGGCTTCGCGGGGTGGGAGGTGGGCGAAGTCGTTTCGGGAGCGGGCAAGTTGGTCGGGCGCCGAACGCTTGCCGTAACCCGGATTGGCCATCGAGTGCGGGGACGCGTGCGCGGGCAGGTGGGCGGGGCTGAGCTGGCCGTCAGCCATGGGATCGACTCTCTCTCGATCTCGTCGGTCAGGCCCCCGCAGGTGTTGGCGCACCTGACGGGGGCTATGCGTTGTGCGGGACGTCAGAGCCTTGTCACTGTGCGTGGCAAGTCGAACGCGCCAAGTCAACTCGCCGGGGTGGGAGGGTGGGTTGAGACCCTCCACCCATTCCTTGAAAAGTGCGCTCGGGGTTCGGCGTTTGAGCTTCGGGCCACTCGGGATCGGGCGTTCAGCCGGCCGACTTCACGTCCGCGACGAACGCCGACCAGGCCTCCGCCCGGAACACGAGCTTCGGGCCACGGGGGTTCTTGGAGTCGCGGACGGGGACGACGGTAGGGAAGTCGTGGGTCACTTCCAGGCAGTTGCCGCCGCTGCCGCCGCTGTAGCTGGACTTGCACCAGGTGGCCCCGGCCAGGTCGTACTCAGGGATGCTCCTCATGGGCGTAATCCTGCGCCATCGCCTCGATCAGGGCCAGGGAGTTCTCCGGCGAGCGTGCGCAGGCCGTGAGGAGTTCGTAGGTGAGCCGCTGGTGCTTGACGGTGGCCGGGTCGTCCTCCAGCCGCCCGGTGCCGACGCCCTCGAAGTAGACCCGCGGAGGCGCGTCCTCGAAGTCCATCAGCTTGAGGGAGCCCTCCATGGCCGGGTGCGCTCCCGCGTCGAACGGCAGTACCTGGACGATGACTCGGTTGCGGCGGACCAAGCCGACGACGTGCTTCAGGGCCTGAGCCATCACCTCGGACCCACCGGTCACCCTGCGCAGTGCGGCCTCGTCGATCACCGCCCACAACAAAGGCTCTGTTGGATCGTCGAAAATGCGCGCTCGCTCCACCCGAGCTGCCACCAACTCGTCGATCTCACCCTCCGGTGCCGTTGGCCGGTAGGCGCGGCACACGGCTCGTGCGTAGGCGGGTGTCTGCAGCAACCCCGGAATCAGCATCGGCGCGTACTCCCGGATCGCCGTGGCGACCGCCTCCGCCTCCGCCGCCTCCGCAAAGTGCTGCGGATATCGCGACTTGGCCGCCGCCCTGCAGTTCCGTGCGAAGAAGTCGTCCGTCCCCAGCACCTCGTCCAGCATGCGCGCGTACTCGGGCTGCATCCGCCGCGTTCCCGCCTCCAGCTGGCCGATGAACGAGCCGCTCACGAACAGCCGTTGCCCCAACTCCTCCTGGCTGAGGCCGGCCTTCTCGCGGGCGTGCCGTAGCTCGGCGCCCAGCAGGGCCCGCGGGGATGAGGAGGGGTCGAGGTCCCTCGGTCCGGGCATGGGCAGCTCCCTGTCGAACAGCAGAAATTGTTGGGGCGCCGGATGTGGCCAGGCTAGCCTCTCGTCGGACACTCTGTGTGGCGAAATGGCAACTCAGCGTGGAGGTAGGGAATGGTGCGGTCCACCGAAGAGATCGTGGAGTCGTTGCGGGCGGCCCTGGAGGCGGTCGGTGTCGTACTGCCGTCGCTGTGCGTCGACCCGGTGACCGGCGCGAGCGACGAGCCGTTCGCCCTGGTCGACCTGGGGCGCTGCAACGTCCGTACGGCCGAGCACTTGACGGACGTGCTGCGAGCGATGCCGACGAGTGAGGAACTGCGGGCGCGCGCACGGCGGCTGAACCGGGAGTCGCGACTGCCGTGAGTCGCCGCCGGTAGGTCCAGTATCCCAGCGCGCGGCGGCCTCTGTCACCGTTCTCCGGAATGCTCTCTGTGTGCCGTATGCGGCTTTAGGGTGGTCGAGACCCGGGCAACGCACGCACCACACGGAGGAGTTGAGCAGTGCCCCATGATGTCGCCGCCCTGGCGGACGAGCTCCTGCGCATGGCCGAGGCGGACAACCGGGCCACCGCCCGCGCGAACAGCGACGACCCGGCCGACCGGTTGGCGTGGCACCGCCCGACCGCGCGGCACGGGGACCGGCTGGCGGCGGTGGGGGAGGATCCTGGCGGCCGTGGAGACAGGGTTCGTGCGCGCGCCCCGAGCGTGCTCGTCAGCCCTTCGCCGCTGCCAGCGCGGCACGCAGATGGCCGCCGGACTCCTCCAGAAGGCGGGCCGCCGTCGGGCCGTCGACGTCGGCCAGGAGCGTCAGGATCGCGTTCTTCACCTCGCCGTCGGTGGCTGCGAGCGCCTGTTCGATCTCGTCGTCCGCCGCGCCCGTCGCGAGGGCGACGATACGGCGGGAGCGGGCGCGCAGCTTGTCGTTCGAGGCCCGTACGTCGACCATCAGGTTCCCGTAGGTCTTGCCCAGGCGGATCATCGTGATCGTCGAGAGCATGTTCAGGACCAGCTTCTGGGCCGTGCCGGCCTTCAGCCGGGTCGAGCCGGTGAGCAGTTCCGGGCCGACGACGATCTCGATGCCGTGCTCGGCGGCGGCCGCCAGCGCACTGTCCGCGTTGCAGGCGAGGCCGATCGTGAGCGCGCCCAGTTCCCGGGCGTGTTCGACCGCGCCGATGGCGTACGGGGTGCGGCCGGAGGCCGAGATGCCGACCACCGTGTCCTCGGGCGTGAGGCCGAGCGCGTTGAGGGCCTCGACCGCCAGTTCTCTGGAGTCCTCCGCGCCTTCGACGGAGGTCACCATGGCCTCGGGGCCGCCCGCGATCAGGCCGACGACCTGCGACGGGTCCGTGTTGAAGGTGGGCGGGCACTCGGAGGCGTCGAGGACGCCGAGGCGGCCGGCGGTACCGGCGCCGGCGTAGATCAGCCGGCCGCCCCGCGCCATCCGCTCCGCCACGGCGTCGATCGCGGCGGCGATCTGCGGCAGCCGATCGGCGACGGCGGTGGGCACGGTCGCGTCCTCGGCGTTCATGAGCCGTGCGATCTCGAGCGTGGGCAGCCGGTCGATCTCGGACAGCTCCGGGCGGAACGCCTCGGTCGTCAGCGTTTCCAACTCGGCGCGCAGCTCACGGTAGTGGGACGTGGAGGTCATGAGGGGGCGACTCTCTTCGTGCGGTACGACTGCCAGTGCGGGCGATCCGACTGCTCGGTGGCTCGGCGATCCGGGCGCTTCGGCGACGGGGTGGCGGTTGTCGGGGTGGCGGTTGTCGGGGTGACGGTTGTCGGGGTGGCGGTTGTCGGGGTGACGGTTGTCGGGGTGGCGGTGACGGGGTGACAGTGACGGTGACGGGGGTGGGCTCGGTCTGGAGGACGGGTGGGCCTAGCGCTGCGTTCCGCCGCCCCGCGGGCTGTGACGGTGGGCCAGCGCCTCGTACGACGCGGCGAGCGCCGGCGCGGCCGTCTCGTACGTCCGCTGCGCCACGCCCACGAACAGGCAGTCCACGACGAGCAGTTGGCTGGTCCGGGAGGACATCGCCGCCGGGCGCAGCTCGCTTTCGCGGGCCGTGGAGGTGGTCAGGACGTGGTCGGCGTACTGCGCGACGGGCGCGTCGGGCCGGCCGGTGATGGCGACGGTGGTCGCGCCGCGTTCGAAGGCGACCCGCAACGGCTCGATGACGTCTCCCGTCGACCCCGAGTGGGTGATCGCGATCGCCACGTCGCCCGCGCGCAGTTGCACCGCGTTGGTGACGGCGAGGTGCGGGTCGCTGTGCGCGTGCGCTATCAGCCCTATGCGCAGCAGCTTCTGGGTGAGGTCCTGCGCGACCAGGCCGGAGGCGCCGATGCCGTACACGTCGGTGCGGCGGGCGGCGGCGAGCGCGGTGACGGCCGCGCCGAGCTGCACGGTGTCGAGTCCGGCGGCGGTGTCGGCGAGGGTCTGCTGCTCGTCGTAGGCGAGTTTGGCCACCACATCCGCGATCGGGTCGTCGACTGCGATGTCGGTGGTGATGGCGGGGGCGCGGCCGGACTGCTGCTGGGCGGCGAGACCGGCGAGGGCGAGGCGCAGGTCGCGGTAGCCGGGGTAGCCGAGCAGGCGGGCGGTGCGCACGACGGTCGCCTCGCTGGTGCCGGTGAGCTCGGCGAGGCCGGTGACCGTGAGGGCCGCGCAGCCGGCCGGGTCGCTCGCGACGGCCTCGGCGACGCGCTGCATGGAGCGGGTCATGGACGGGGCGAGCGTCCGTACCTTGGCCGAAAGGGCGGCGGGCGCGGGGGGTGCGGCGCCCGGGCTGCCCGTGCCTGCGAAAATTTCCTTCACGTCCTGGGTCACATTATGAAAGATATTTTCTGTTCGGAGGCGCGGTCAAGAGTGCGCACAATGGAGGCATGGACCCCGTCAGCCCCCTGGAGCAGGCCCTGCACGCGGCGCGCGCCCTCGTGCTCGCCGACTTGGTCGCGGGTGACGTCGCCGATGCGGACGTGGTCTCGCTCGTGGAAGACTCCGTCGCCCAGCGCCGCTGGTGGGTGGAGCAGTGGCCGGACGGCGCGGCGTACGTGGCCGGCCTGGTCGCGCAGGACGTCCAGGACGCGCTCCTCGAGCGGTACGGCCGCTGGCCGCTGTGCCCGGTGTGCGGCTCCGGCGACCCGCACGCGCTGGACGTCGAGCCCGAACTGGGCCCCGACCCGCACTGGGTGTGCCCCAAGGCGGGAGTGAAGGTGGCGCCGGTGGGGACGCTGGCGGAGGCGACGGGAGGGGAGCCGTCCTCGTGACGGTCTCCGGCGCGGCGGTGGCGCCGTGACGATCTACATCGACCCGCCGAGCTGGCCCGGACACGGCCGCATGTGGTCCCACCTCGTCAGCGACGTCTCGTACGGCGAACTGCACGCCTTCGCCGAGCAGTTGGGCGTGCCCCGCCGAGCCTTCGAACGCGACCACTACGACCTCCCCTCCCACCGGTACGCGGACGCGGTGTCGGCCGGAGCGGTCGAGGTCAGCAGCCGGGAAGTGGTCCGGCTGCTGTACGCATCGGGGCTGCGCCGCCCCAAGGGGCGTGCTCAGCCACGCAGTTCGTAGGCGAGCTGCTCCTCGTCCTCGCTCACCTGGACGAACCCGGCGCGTGAGACCACGCGCTGCGAGGGGAGGTTGTCCCGGTCGACCCTTGCGAACAGCACCCGTACGTCGTCCCGGGCCAGGGCCCAGGCCGACAGGGCGCGCAGCGCCTCGGTGGCGTAGCCCTGGCCGCGGGCGGTCTCGGCGAGGTCGTAGCCGACCTCCGCCCGGCCCTCCTCGTCGGGGGCACCGTGGAAGCCCATTCCGCCGATCGCCTGGCCGTCCTGTCGCCGTACGAGCACGAACAGACCCCACTCGGGCCGGTGCGTACCGCCCTCGTACGCCTTCGCGACCATCCCGGCGGCCTCCCGCGTGCCCTCGAAAAGGCCGCCGTCGATCCACGCGAAACCGCCGTCTCCGCCCAGCCGCAGATCGTGTGCCGCCGCGGGCGTGACGCCCTGCAGAGTGAGGCGTTCGGTGGGAAGGACCAGGTTGTTGTGCCAGCGCCACTCGGTGACCGGGGCGCGGCCGGGCAGGTCACCGCGGCCGGTCGCCCACAGCAGGGTGGGCCAGGGCGCCGGGCCGGGCTGGACCTGCGGGAAGATCCGGGTCAGGACGTCCTCGCACAGCTCGGCGGGCGGCTCGTACGCCAGCCCGAGGCCCTCGGCGATGTCGTGCGTGTGCAGCAGTACTTCCGCGACGCCCATCGCGGCGAAGCCCTCGCGGTTCGCGCTGCGGAAGGGGTACGGGTGGAAGGCGCGCGCCTCGCGCGGGGCGGTGCGGACGGCGGCCGCGAGCAGGGCGCCGGTCGTCTCGATCACGTCCAGGGCGCCCGCGTTGTCGGTGCCCTCGTCGAGGGTGATCTCGAAGGGGACGTACGCGGTCTGCGCCCGCCCGGCCAACTGCCCCGCATACGCGATGAGATCGCTTGCGATGTGCTCGGCGGTCCGCCGGCAGCTCCACTCCATCCGCCCGGCCCGCACCTTCTCCCAGTCCCGGTCCGTCACCGTCCGCAGCAGCGCCACGGCGCCCGCGACGGCCTCCTCCACCTGTTCCCCGCCCCATTCACCCATACGGCGCAGGGTAGGGGTGCCGGAGGCCTCAGAGCGACAGCATTTCCAGCTCGGAGCCGATGTTGTAGCGGGCCGTCTGCTCCCACGTCGTCTCCCCGTACGGGGTCCGGAACAGGCGGGGCAAAGCGAGGAGCCGGCGCAGGATCGCGGCGCGGCCCTCGCGGAAGGCGTCGTTCGGGACGAAGTGGTACTCCTCGCGGACGGCGGCCGTGTAGGCGGCGTACGCGGACGGGGGCGAGGCGAGGATCGCCAGGTCGGCGTCGCACAGGACCTGGCCGTTGCGGTCGTCGTCGGCCGGGTCGTGGGTGAGGGTGAGGCGGACCAGGCGGGCGGCCTCCGCGGTTTTCCGGCCGCAGACCCCGGCCTCGGGGAGCGCGCGTTCGGCCAGGCGGGCCGAGCGTTCCTCGTTCTCGGAGCGGTCGGGGCGGTAGACCGCGTCGTGGAACCAGGCCGCCAGCCGGACCACGTCCGGGTCGTCCGCGTACTGCTCCAGGACGTCGATGTGGTCGAGGACCGCGATGAGGTGCGTGAGCGTGTGGTACCGCCGCTGCGGCTCCTGCCAGCGGGCGAGCAGGTTGTCGGCGTACGGCACCGGGTCGGGGCCGTTGCCGGGACCCCGGGCGCCCTCCAGGGCGCGGGTCCAGCGGCGGCGCAGGGCGTCGGGATCGGCGTGATCGGCCATGTGCTCATTCTCCCGTCGGGGGGGCGTGTGGCCCCTAGCGTGGAGCCCATGACTTCTGCTGACGTGCACGAGGTACGGGACCCCGAGCTGCCCGGGCGGCTGCTCACGAGCGAGCGGGACACGGTGATCCCGCTGCTGCGGGCCAGGCCGCACGCGGACTTCGCGCTGCCGACCGCCGCGTGTCCGGGCTGGAGGGTGCGGGACGTGCTGGCGCACTGTTCGGCCACGCTGCTCAGGGTCGTGGAGAGCCGGTTCGAGAAGGGCGTGTTCTCGCCCGAGTCCAACGACCGGGACGTCGCCGAGCGGGCCGACTGGACCAACGCCCAGGTCGTCGACAAGCTGCAACGCGGGATGACCCAGGCCGGGCCGGTGATCGCCAAGGCCGGCGGGGTGCTGGACATGATCGCGCTCGGCATGGGGGTCCCCCACGCCGTTTTTTAAGGCAGTGGGGGAGGGTGCACGCCGGTGACGTGCGCGAGACCTTCGGCGAGCCGGGGGGCGTACGCAGGGAAGGGCTGCCGTACGTGCTTCCCCTCCTCGTCGGGTCACCCGCGAGAAGGGCCACCTGCCGTTGCACGCCGACCTCGACGACGTGGACGAACCGCTCAGGTTCGGTGACGTGAGCGGGGAGCGGACCCCGGCGCGCTACATCGGCGACGCCGCCACGCTCGTACGGCTGTACGCGGGGCGTCCGGTGCCGGCGTACGAGCTGGCGGGCGCGGAGAAGGGCGAGCTGAACCTCTTCGGGTGATCTGGGCGGGGACCTGTCGGTGAGCTGGTCGGTGATCTGGCCGGTGATCTGGCCGGTGACCTGTTCGGTGAGCTGGTCGGGGACCTGTTCGGGTCTGTTCGGTGAGCTGATCGCGCACCCGTCCTCGGCCTTCGGCCCCTTCGGGCGTACCCTGAGATTGGACTAGACCTGTCCGCGCCAGGGGAACCAACGAAAGGGGTCCTATGAGCACGCGTGCAGTCCTGGAGGTGATCGCCCTCGACACCGAGGACGCGGTCGCCGCCCAGGCCGGAGGCGCGGACCGCCTCGAGCTGGTCACCGACATGGCGGCCGACGGGCTCACCCCGTCGACCGAGACCTTCGCCGGGATCCGCGCCGCCGTCGACATCCCGCTGCGCGTGATGCTGCGGCTTGCGGACGGGTTCGCCGCGGACGACGTCGACCGGCTGGTCCGGGTCGCGGGGGAACTGCGGGCCGCGGGGGCCGAGGAGTTCGTGCTCGGGTTCCTCGACGCGGAGGGCGGCGTGGACCTGGCCGCCGTGGAGCGGGTCGTCACCGCACTGAACGGATGCCGTTGGACTTTCCACCGGGCGATCGACCGGGCCGCGGACCGGGATGCGCTGCGGAAGCAGCTGGACGGGGTGCCCGGGCTGGACACCTACCTGACGGCGGGGGCTGCCGGGGGTGTGGACGACGGGCTCCCCACGCTGGTCGCCGAGGCGGCGCGGAGTGGGGAGCCCGGGTACGAGCAGCGGATCATGGTGGGTGGGGGTCTGCGGCTCGATCATGTGCCGCGGCTTCGGGCCGCCGGGATCGACGCGTTCCACATCGGCGGGGCGGCTCGGCCTGCCGGGTGGGACGGGCCGGTTTCCGCCGAGGCGGTGGCGGAGTGGCGGGCGGTGCTGGACGCCCAGGCCGGTTAGCGTTTCTGCCCCCTGCGGCGTCGTCACCTCAGAGGGTGCAGGCACAACTCCGTCGTGCCGTCCTTGCTGTACTCGGGGTGAGCGATGTAGTCCCCGGCCGGACACGACCCGTCCCCCGGGTCCGTGACGCGGAACTCGGCGTCGGAGGAGCCACAGGGCACGCTCTTGAGGTCCTGGCGCTCCAGGTGCCGTCGTTGCGGGCACACGATCCGACCGTCAGGGGCTGGTGGTCACTCCCGTCCGGCCCGGCCAACAGGCCGATGACCATGAGCAGCGGAACGGCGAGGACCAGCAGGGCGAGCCCGGCCAGGGGGACGAGGGCCACCAGACCGGCCGGCCGCCTGAACACCGGCCGGCCCGGGTCCAGCGACGGCCGCCACCCGGCCGTGACAGGTGCGGGGATGCTCCGTATCCCGGACAGAGCGCTGAGGTTGACCAGCAGGGTGACGGGTGTGATGACCGCCGACAGCGGACCCCACCAGCCCGGCACCAGGGTGTCCGACTGCATCTGCCGGAAGACGGCCAGCGCGCATGTGCGGCAGAAGACGCCTTGACGCCGCAGGAACCGCATGATCACCAGCATGCCCTGATGGCCGCGGACCGTCACCGGTGCGGCAGGCGTCGCTCCGCACGCCTCGCATGCGGCCGTCGGCCCGCCGCCGGCACGGCGCCGCCGTACTGCTGCGGCCGGGTGGGAGGGGGCGGGTACGGCCCGGGAGCCTGCTGGTATGCGGGATGCGACGGGTACGGGGGCGCGGGCGAGCCGGAGGGGCCGGTCGGGAACGGCGAGGGGGAGGCAGGGGGCGGCGCGCTCAACGAAAGCCTTTCCAGGGCGACATGACAGAACGGCACAGCACCCTACTTGCCGCCCTTCCTCCTCCCGAGGGGCGGTCGCCCGCCCTCATCGGGCACTGGTTCAGGGGGTCTGCCCCGCGGTGTCCTGGGCGAGTTGCGGGGGCAGCGGGGCCGCGTGGGTCACGATCAGGCCCGACACCGCTCGGGTCAGGGCCACGTACAGCCGGCGCAGGCCGGTGCGCTCGTCCGGTTCGCCGTCGACCACGGCCTGCGGCTCGTCGAGGACCACGTAGTCGTACTCCAGGCCCTTGGCCAACGAGGCCGGGACCAGGGTCAGCCGGGTCTCCCGGGTCGTCTCCTCGCCGGGGTCCAGATACGTGAGTCCGGCCACCGTGAGCGCCTCGGCGAGGGCCGGTACACGGGCGTCGGCGGCGATGAGGCCGATCGAGCCCTCGTTGCGCAGCAACTCCTCACACGCCCCCACCACTTCGGCGTCGTCGGCGATCGTACGGACCTCGAAGAAGCCGGGGTTCTCGCGCACGGACGCGACCGGCGTCAGGCCCGGCGCGATGTACGGCAGCAGGCGGGAGGCGTACGTGATGACGTCCGTCGGCACGCGGAAACCGGCCGTCAGCTCCTCGACGCCACCGTCGGGCTTGCCGAGGTGGGCGAGGGCCTCCTCCCACGTGCGGGTCGCCCAGGGCGTGGTGCCCTGCGCCAGGTCGCCGAGGACGGTCGCGGAGCCGGTGGTGCAGCGGCGGCCGACGGCCCGGTACTGCATGGGGGAGAGGTCCTGCGCCTCGTCCAGCACCACGTGCCCCAGGGAGTGCGTCCGCTCCACCAGGTCGGTCGCCTCGTCGATCAGCACCGCGTCCGCCGCCGACCACTTGGCGGACTGCACCGACCGCACGGGCCTGGCCCACAGGATCGTCTTCTGCTCCTCATCGTTGAGGATCCCGTCCGCGTGCTCGGCGAGGAAGTCCGCGTCCGTCAGCAGCCGCAGCACGAGCTTCGCCGGGTCGACCGGCGGCCAGATCGCCTTGACGGCGGCCTTTACCGCGGCGTTGCGGGCGACGGCGTCCTGCACGCGGTCGTCCGGGGCCTCGCCCGAGCGTTCCATCTGCACCAGCACGGCGTGCGCGATGCGCTGCGGCAGGGCCTCCCGGGCCGCGCCGTACCGGATGCCGCGGTCCAGCAACTCGCGGACGATGTCCTCGAGTTCGTATGCCGGGACGCGCCAGCGGCGCGAGCCGCGCACCACCACGACCGGTTCGGACGGCATGGTCACGTGGGAGTACACGGCCCGCCTGAGCACCTCTGCCATCCGCGCGTCGCCCTTGACGATCGCCGCCGCCGCGTCGTCCGTGCCCCGGATCTCGACGTGGGCCACCAGGTCGTCCACCGTGGCCTGCCGGACCGTCAACTCACCCAACGCGGGCAGCACTTGCTCGATGTAGTGCAGGAAGGACCTGTTCGGCCCGATGACCAGGGTGCCGGTGCGGGCGAGCCGCTCGCGGTGGGCGTAGAGCAGGTAGGCGACCCGGTGCAGGCCGACGGCGGTCTTTCCGGTGCCGGGGCCTCCCTGCACGCAGACCGTGCCCGACAGGCCGGACCGTACGATCTCGTCCTGCTCGGGCTGGATGGTGGCCACGATGTCCCGCATCGGGCCGACGCGCGGGCGCTCGATCTCCTGCTGGAGCAGCTTGCTGGTGGTGGCCGCCTCGGCCGGGTCGGACAGGTGCTCGTCCTCGTACGCCGTCAGGTCGCCGCCGGTGTAGCCGAAGCGGCGGCGCAGCGCGATGTCCATCGGGTCGTTCTTCGACGCCCGGTAGAACGGCTGCGAGACCGGCGCACGCCAGTCGATCACCATCGGGTCGCCGTCCGCGTCGTGCACGTGCCGGCGCCCGATGTAGAAGCGCTCTTCCTCCCGGTGCCCACCGCCGCCCTTGCCGGAGGCGCTTCGCGCCGCCCCCTTCGACGCGCCCTCGGCCTGGTCCGCGCCGGGTGCGTGCAGGTAGTCGAGGCGGCCGAAGAACAGCGGGGTGTCGCTGAGGTCGGCCAGCGCCTTGATGCGTTCGTCGATCTGGCGGGCGAGGACCTCGGCGTTGACCCAGTTCGCGGTGACGTCGCTGATGTCCAGCGACTCGACGTCCTCGCGCATCGCGCGCAGGGCGGCCCGGGACGCGGCGAGGTGGGACCGTTCGCGGGCGAGGGGGTCGTCGGCGGGGCGTGCGGGGCCGGCGGGCGTGGACAAGGGGGTGCCTCCGGAAGACCTACGGGACAGGCGGCTGCGGGATGCCGACCCGTTTCCGTCCGGTCAGACGATGCGGCGGCCCGCAGGGCCTCGGTTGACAGTGGTGGTGGGTGACGGGCGGGCACTCCGTGAGGGAGGCGTGCAAGAGCGGAGATTCTAGGTCGGCGGGGGCGGCGGAGGCCAACGGATTTCCCGCCCCGCACTCCGGGCTTCGCCCCCTAGGGGCGACCGTCCCTCCGGTGTAGGGGGTGTGGTCCCTCCAGAGGGGTACGTGTAGGGCGAGGAGGTTGGCCCTGAAGGCCGATGCCCGCCTTGTGTCCCGACATCCACCATTGAGTCATGAGCGCAGCAATGATCACCCCAGCTCCCGCCGCCCGGCCGGCCGGCGCCACGGCCGTCCAGGGCAGCCACCACCACCGTCTGGGCGACGCCCTGCGCGCCCTCAGGGTCTTCGCGGGCGCCGCGTTCGACGTGATCATCCTCGGCGAGTACGGCGAGGAGGCGGGCATACGCCACAAGTGACCAACTAGGGTCGGTCCGTGCCAGAACGGACGGTGGCCCTCCGGTCACGTGCAGCAACGCCCCTTGTCCTCCTCGCCGTCTCCCTGTCCGCCCTCGCGGTCCTGTGCGTCACCCAGCACATTCGGATGACCGACGCGCTGGTGTACCAGGCGGAGGGCCAAGCCGTCGTCCACGGTCGTGACCTCTACCGCTTCACGGTCACCCAGTGGCGACTGTCGGCCACGTACCCGCCCTTCGCGGCGGTGCTGTTCGTGCCGACGGCGTGGATCCCCGTCCCGGTTCTGAAGGCGGCGTTCCTCGCGGGCAACGCGCTCCTGCTCGCCTGTCTCGTCCGCCTCTCCGCCCGCCTCGCCGGCCGCCCGGCCGGCCTCCCGCTGCTGTGTACGGCCACGGCCTTCACCGTCTGGCTGGAGCCGGTCTTCCAGACGTTCCTGTACGGCCAGATCAACCTCGCGATCACCTGCCTGGTCCTCTGGGACCTCACCAGACCCCCCGGCGCCCGCGCCAAGGGCGCCGCGCTCGGGGTCGCGGCCGGAATCAAGCTCACCCCGGGCCTCTTCGTCGCGTACCTGCTTCTGCGGGGGCGCAGAGCCGAGGCGGCCACGGCGACGGCCGCATTCGCCGCGACGGTCGCCGTCGGCGGCCTCGTTCTCCCCGCGGCCAGTGTCGACTTCTGGACCCGCCGCCTCTTCGAGACCGGCCGGGTGGGCAGGCCCTGGATCATCGACAACCAGTCCCTCCAGGGCCTGGTCGCCCGCGCGCTGCGGGACCCGGGGCCGGGCCTCGCCTGGGTGCTGCCGTCGGTCGCGGTGGCCGCCGTCGGCCTGTGGCTCGCGCGCCGGGCCCCTGACGAGCAGTGGGGCATCCTCCTGACCGCCGTCACCGCCCTGCTCGTCTCGCCGATCAGCTGGTCCCACCACTGGGTGTGGTGCGTCCCGCTGATCGCCGTACTCCTGGCCGAGGGCCGCCGCCGGTGGGCGGCGCTCACGGCGGCCCTCTTCACAGCCCGCACGATGTGGCTGGTCCCGCACGACGGCGACCTGGACCTGCACCTGTCCTGGTGGCAGCAGCCACTGGCGTCGCCCTACGTGCTGCTGGGGCTGGCCCTTCTGGCAGGGGCCGTCCTCCGGTTCCGCTCGGCCACCGCAGTGGCCGAGGATCAGCTCTCCGCCAGGATCTCGTCCGCGTCCACGATACGGTAGGCGTAGCCCTGTTCCGCCAGGAAGCGCTGGCGGTGGGCGGCGAAGTCCTGGTCGATCGTGTCCCGCGCCACCACCGAGTAGAAGTGGGCCTGGTGGCCGTCGGCCTTCGGCCGCAGCACCCGCCCCAGCCGCTGGGCCTCCTCCTGCCGTGACCCGAAGGTCCCGGACACCTGGATGGCGACCGTGGCCTCCGGCAGGTCGATGGAGAAGTTCGCGACCTTCGACACCACCAGCACGCTGATCTCGCCCTCGCGGAAGGCGTCGAAGAGCCTCTCGCGCTGCGTGTTGGACGTCTCGCCCTTGATCACGGGGGCGTTCAAGTGCTCGCCCAGCTCGTCGAGTTGGTCGATGTACTGCCCGATGACGAGGATCTGCTGGCCGGCGAAGCGGCGGACCAGCGCCTCCGTTACCTTCCGCTTGGTCGCGGTGGTCGCGCAGAAGCGGTACTTCTCCTCGGTCTCGGCCGTGGCGTACGCCAGCCGCTCGGACTCCGTCAGGTTGACCCGGACCTCGACGCAGTCCGCGGGCGCGATGTAGCCCTGCGCCTCGATCTCCTTCCACGGCGCGTCGAACCGCTTCGGCCCGATGAGGGAGAACACGTCCGACTCGCGGCCGTCCTCCCGCACCAGCGTCGCCGTCAGCCCCAGCCGCCGCCGCGCCTGCAGGTCCGCGGTGAACTTGAAGACCGGCGCGGGCAGCAGGTGCACCTCGTCGTAGACGATCAGCCCCCAGTCCCGGGAGTCGAACAGCTCCAGGTGCGGGTAGATGCCCTTCCGCTTGGTCGTCAGCACCTGGTAGGTGGCGATGGTGACCGGCCGGATCTCCTTCTTGGTGCCGCTGTACTCGCCGATCTCGTCCTCGGTCAGCGACGTCCGCTTCACCAGCTCGTGCTTCCACTGCCGGGCGGAGACGGTGTTCGTCACGAGGATCAACGTCGTCGACTTCGCCTGCGCCATCGACCCGGCACCGACCAGCGTCTTGCCGGCGCCGCAGGGGAGGACGACCACGCCCGATCCGCCGTGCCAGAAGTTCTCCACGGCCTGCTTCTGGTAAGGCCGGAGCGCCCAGCCGTCCTCGCGCAGCTCGATCGCATGCGCCTCGCCGTCGACGTACCCGGCGAGGTCCTCGGCGGGCCAGCCCAGCTTCAGCAGTACCTGCTTGATCTGCCCGCGCTCGGAGGGGTGCACGGCCACGGTGTCCGGGTCTATGCGGGCACCGACGAGCGGAGCGATCCGCTTGGACTTCAGGACCTCCTCCAGGACCGGCCGGTCGGTGGTGGTCAGGACCAGCCCGTGCGCCGGGTGCTTGCTGAGGGTCAGCCGGCCGTAGCGGTCCATCGTCTCGGCGATGTCGACGAGCAGCGCGTGCGGCACGGGGTAGCGGCTGTACTGCATGAGCGCGTCCACGACCTGCTCGGCGTCGTGCCCGGCCGCGCGCGCGTTCCACAGGCCGAGCGGGGTGACCCGGTAGGTGTGGATGTGCTCGGGTGCCCGCTCCAGCTCCGCGAACGGGGCGATCGCCCGGCGGCAGTCGTCGGCCTGCTCGTGGTCGACCTCGAGGAGCAAGGTCTTGTCGGACTGGACGATCAACGGACCATTCACGCGCGGCTGCCTTTCTGCATGGCTCTGCCCGGCCAAACGTCCAGTGTGCCCTACCGGCCGGTGATCACGAGGGTCGCCGACGGCTGGCGGGCGCGGACCCGTTCTCGCCCGGTTTCCTGCGGCTGGCGGGCGCGGACCCGTTCTCGCCCGGTTTCCTGCGGCTGGCGGGCGCGGACCCGTTCTCGCCCGGTTTCCTGCGGCCGGCGGGCGCGGATCCGTCCCCGCCCGCGCACCTGGTTCAGATCTGGTCGTCCGCGAGCTCGGCCACTCCGGTGACCCGGTGCAGCGGGTACGTGCGGACCTCGTCCGCGGTGTGGTCGTACGCCGTCACGAAGCCGCCCTCGACGCGGATCGGCGCGATGACGCGCTGGCTGGCGGCGCCCTCGGCGTTGACGTAGCCGATCCACAGGGCCTGGCCGGTGAGGACGGCGGCCTGCATGGTGGCGAGTGTCTCGGCGGAGTTGGTGCGGGGCAGCTCGCCGTCGGCCACCGGGGCCACGGTCGGCTTGCGCGGGGCGGTGGAGGCCAGGTCGCCCGCCCGGATCGCGCGGATCGCGGCGGACAGAAGGGTGGCGTCGGGGGGCGGCGGGCCGTCCGGGACCGGTTCGGGGGCGGTGCGGGGCGGGGTGCGGTGGGCACGGGCGCGGGTGATCAGGACATCGCCCTCGGCGGACTCGGCGGCCGGGGCGTAGCCCATGGCGCGCAGCCCCTCCAGCAGCGTCGCCGGATCAGACTGGGCGGCCAGCACGGTCGGCGCGAGGCGGCGCAGGCGCAGGGCGGCGGACCGCTTGTCGGCGAGGATCTCGTTCAGCAGCGCGTCGTCGTCGCAGCGGACGTACGCCGAGGCGGCGCCGACCCGCAGGTGGCCGTGCCGGCGGGCCACGTCGTCGATGAGGTACGTCAGCGGCTGCGGAACCGGCGTACGGGAGTGCGCGGCGAGGAAGGCGTGCAGGTCGGCTGCGGTGCGGCCGGCGTCCAGGGCCCGTCGTACGGAGGCCGGCGTGAAGCGGTAGACGGTCGCGCCGCCCTTCGACTCCACGTCCGCGAGCACGCCCAGCATGTCGGCCAGCGGGCGCTCCAGCGGGCCGGGGGCCACCGCCGTGAGGTCCGCCTGGAGCAGGAGGTGGTCCAGGGGTTCGGGGAGGAGCGGGGCGAGGATGCGGGCGGCCGCCGCGGCGGCGGTGGCCTGCTCGGCGGGGGAGAGGGGTTCCAGAGGGGCCGGTGGGTGGTGGTGGACGGGGAGCTTGTCACCGGGCCCCGTGGGCTCGGTCTCCTTCTCAGGGGTCTTCGCGGGCGGGGCCCCGAGCAGCGCCCGCCCGTGGGCGGACAGCGCGCCCCGGCCCGTGATCCCGAGCAGCTCCGCCTCGGACAGCGCCCACCGGGCGAGGCGGCTGCGCAGGTCGTCGTCCCGCTGGGGCGAGCGCAACGGACGCTCCCAGCGCAGCCGGGCCAGCACGGACTCGCGGGACGGCGCGGTGCCCTCCGGCAGCCCGGCCAGCAGGGTCAGCACCCGGTGCCGTACCTCCGGCGCCGCAGAGCGGTCCAGCCCGGGGCCCAGCGCCGACAGCGCCCGGTCCTTCGCGTCCCGCCCGCCGACCAGCCCCGGCGTCCGCGTCGCCGCCAGCCACGCCTGAGCGAGCTGCGCCCAGCGCTCGGCTGCGGGCTTCTCCAGCCACTCGTCGTACGCCGGGGTTGCCGCATACCGCTCGTCCGCCTCTCCGTCGGACGCGAGCAGACCGGCGGCGTACGCGAGCTCGACCCAGAAGGCGGCCACCGGTTCGGACACGTCGAGGGCGACGGCCGTGCGCTTCAGGTCGCGCACGCTCAGGCCGCCCGCGCGCAGCACGTTCGGCCCGCCCTCGTCCCAGTTTTTCAGCAGCTCCTCGACGGTGGCCAGCGCGGTGTGGGCCTGCCCGGCCGCCGTCGCGTCCACAGCCTGTGGACGGTGCACCGCGGCCGCCTCGACGGGTGGCGGCACGGGCTCGGGCGTGCGGTGGGCGCGGCCCTGACGCAGGTGCAGGGCCACCTCCCGGGGCAGTACGACCGTGCCGGGTGCCGTCGGCAGCAGCAGACCGCGGTCGAGCAGCCAGCGCAGCCGCGGCGCGGGGTAGGGAGTGACCTGGCCGTAGGGCGGGCCCCACACCAGGCGGTTCAGTACGTCTAGGGAGTCGGCCGGGGCCTCGGCCAGCAGCGCGGCCATCCGCTCCCGGTCGGTGAACAGGGCGGTGAGCGAGGCCACGGCGGAGACGGAGTCGTGGGTCGAGGGCAGGCCGACGGTGGTGACGAGCTCCTGGATCCGCCCCGGCGACATGCCCGCCGTCGCCTCCTGGACCGTCGGGCCGAGCCCCGTCGGGGACGGGTGCTGCGGCGACGGAGCGAGCAGCTCGCGGGCCGTGCGCACCAGGCGCAGCCGGTCGTCGCCGCCCCAGACCAGGGCCTGCCCGCGCAGGGTGCCGAGGGCGCGCGGCAGCGCGGCGGCGACGGCGGGATCACCGTCGTCCCCGGCCATCAGGCCGAGCAGTTCGTCGTACGTCGCCGGGTCCGCCGCGACGGCCAGCGCCTCCGCCGTCTGCAGAGCGAACCGGTCCAGCCGCTCCAGGGCACGGACCACCGAGGCGCGGGTCCCGGCGCGGGTGGCGAGCTGCGTGAGGTCGGTCGGAACCGGCGTGATGAGATCGGGACGGCTGCGCAGGAGCGCGGCCAGGAAGGCGTCGTCCCTCGCGCGGAGCGCTTCCGCGAGGGAACGGGGGGCCGCCGGTTTCTCATCGCTCATCCGACCCACGTTAGCGGGTTGCCTCCGGGGGTTGAGCCGAAGCGTGCGGGGTCGGTGGCGGGCGCGTCCCCGGGGGCTGCGCCCCCAAACCCCCATTCGGCCTGAACAGCCCCGTCCTCGCACTTCCCGGCGGGGGGCACCCCCGGGCGGGCTGGATAATGCTTGCCCGGACCACACCCGCCCCGGAGGGGACTTCGTGGGAATCGAGAGCGACCAGGTCGTCTACGAGTATCTGAGCCGCGTCGGGGACGTCGCTCAGCAACGGCAGCTGTCCTCGGCCACGAGAATGCGCCTGGTCTTGGAGCTGCGCAACGAGATCGACCGGCGTCGCGCCAAGGCCGCCGTCGACAGTCCGGCCGCCGTCCGCCGCATCCTCGCCCGCATCGGCAGCCCCGACGAGGTCGTCGCGGCCGCGGGCGGCCCCGACACCGGGACCCCGCAGCCGCCTGCCCCCTCCGTCCTCGTACAGCGTGACGGCGCTGCGAGGGAGGACCGGCCGAAGGGGCTGCGCCGGGTCGTACCGCGGCCGCGCTCCGCCCAGCCGAAGACGAGTCCCGCGCCCTCCGATGCGCCGTCCCCGCCGCACCTGGCGAGCGCGGAGGAGCTCGGAACGGCGGCGACGCGGCCCGACTGGTGGCGGGCGGACAGTAGCCCCTTCGGGATCGGCGACGACGTGCCGGGCTTCGTCGGCGGCGTGGAGATCCCGGAGCTGCTCAAGCGTCCGCCGAAGGAGGAGTCGGAGAAGCAGGCGGATCCCGAGTCCGCGTCGGCCGTCGAAAGGGCCGAGAAGGCCGAGGAGGCTGCGAAGGCCGAGGAGGCCGCAGCTGTCCCGGACGCCCCCGCCCCGCGCCGGCGCCTGCCGCCCCTGCGCACCGGACGCTGGAGCAACCCCCTCCTCCTGCTCGCGGCCGGCCTGCTCGTCGCGGGCGCGGTCCTCGGCAACTGGTTCGCCCTCCTGCTCGGCTGGCTCATCGCCTACGCCTCCCGCCGCCTGACCCGGACGGAGTCCAAGTGGGCCGTGATGGGCATGCCGGGGCTGGCGGTCGCGGCAGGAGTCGTCTGGCTGTGGGGCCGCAGCAACGGCCGCTGGGGCACCCCCATCGCCCAGGGCCACATGAACGACGCGATCGCCCAGACCTGGCCGTGGGTGGTCCGGGGCGCGGCCGTGCTCTCGGCGCTGTTCCTCGTGTGGCGCTCTCAGCGGCAGCGGTAGGCGGACCGGGCCACCAGCAGGTGGACGCAGGTCACACGTTCCGGACGTCTCCCCGCCATACCCCCTGGGCACAATGGCCCATATGACCTCTCGCCCGCTGACCGTCGGCTTCGACCTCGACATGACCCTGATCGACTCCCGCCCCGGCATCCGCGCCTGTTACCTGGCGCTGTCCGAGCGGACGGGGACGTACATCGACGCCGACCTGGCGATCACACGGCTGGGTCCGCCGCTGGAGGAGGAGCTGATCAACTGGTTCCCAGACGAGGAGGTCGCGGCCACGGCCGACCTGTACCGGGAGATGTACCCGGCGCACGCGGTGACCGCCACGCCCGCGATGTCCGGCGCCCGGGAGGCGATCGCGGCGGTGCGGGCGGCCGGCGGGCGCGCGATCGTCGTCACCGCCAAGTACGAGCCGAACGCCAAGCTGCACCTGGAGCACCTGGGCATCGAGGCCGACGAGGTCGTCGGCAACCTGTGGGCGGAGCAGAAGGCGCAGGCGCTGCGCGAGCACGGCGCGCGCGTGTACGTCGGCGACCACGTCGGGGACGTGCGCGGCGCCCGTACGGCCGGCGCCCTGTCGGTGGCGGTGGCCACCGGTCCGTGCGGCGAGGAGGAACTGCGCGCGGCGGGCGCGGACGTCGTTCTCGCGGATCTGACCGAGTTCCCGAATTGGTTTTCGGACTACGGCTCGGGCTTTTCGAACGCCGGCACGCGCTACGACACCGGCTACCGCGAGTCGCCGCGCGCCTGACGGCGCCCCGCCGCGATCGACTGGAGCACACCCGCGCCCGCGATCAGGAAGCCGACACCCATGAGCATGCTCAGGCCGAACATGTACGTGGGAAAAGGCTTCGCCCCGAGGAACAGTGGTGCCACCGTGACCAGAGTGGCCACCGCACCGATGAAGAAGACGATGGCACCGGCACGGATCAGTCGGTCACCGGCCGCGGCGGAATTCGTTTGGGTTTTGTCACGCACCGGACCAGGGTAGTTCCCAGCGCGAAGGAACAACCGGGCGACGTCTTGTCACCCGCCCGAAGACCATTAGCCTTGGTACGGGCGGGTCCCCACGCGACCCGCCCCAGTGCTATCCAGAGCCGTTTCAGAAGCAGTTTTCCGACGAGTACGAGGACGAGGACAGACGTGCCTACCGGCAAGGTCAAGTGGTTCAACAGCGAGAAGGGCTTCGGCTTTCTCTCCCGTGACGACGGCGGTGACGTCTTCGTCCATTCCTCGGTCCTCCCCGCCGGAGTCGAGACGCTCAAGCCGGGACAGCGCGTGGAGTTCGGCGTCGTCGCCGGGCAGCGCGGTGACCAGGCCCTGTCGGTGACGGTCCTGGAGACCCCCTCGGTCGCGGCCGCGCAGCGCAAGAAGCCGGACGAGCTGGCCTCCATCGTCCAGGACCTGACGACCCTCCTCGAGAACATCACGCCGATGCTCGAGAAGGGCCGCTACCCCGACAAGGCCTCCGGCAAGAAGATCGCGGGCCTGCTGCGCGCCGTCGCCGACCAGTTGGACGTCTGACCGGGGTCTACGGAAAGTCGAGCGCATCCGGGCCGAGGGGCGGCACCAGCCCCTCGGCCGCCGCACGCGTGAGCAGCCCGCGGACCGCCGCGTAGCCGTCCTCGCCGAGCTCGGCGGTGAACTCGTTGACGTACAGCCCGATGTGCTGGTCGGCGACGGCCGGGTCCATCTCCTGGGCGTGCTCCATGACATACGGCCGGGAGACCTCGGGATCGCCCCAGGCCGTTCGTACGGATGTGCGAATCGACTCGGCGAGCCGCGTCAGCGCCTCCGCGCCCAGCGACCGCTTGGCGATGATCGCGCCGAGCGGGATCGGCAGCCCGGTGGTGTCCTCCCAGTGCTCGCCCATGTCGGCGAGCTTGTGCAGGCCGTAGTTCTGGTAGGTGAAGCGCGCCTCGTGGATCACGAGCCCCGCGTCGACCTTCCCGTCCCGCACGGCCGGCATGATCTCGTGGAACGGCATCACGACGATCTCGCCGACCCCGCCGGGAATCATGTCCGCGGCCCACAGCCGGAACAGCAGGTACGCCGTCGACTTCTCGCTCGGTACGGCGACCGCACGGCCGCCCAATCCCCCACTGCTGAACGCGTGGGAGGTGCCCCCAGCCCCCGGCTCCCGGGTCAGCACCAGCGGCCCGCAGCCCCGGCCCAGCGCGCCCCCGCACGGCAGCAGCGCGTACTCGTCCAGGACGTACGGCAGCACGGCGTACGACACCTTCAGCACGTCGAACTCGCCGCGCTCGGCCATGCCGTTGGTGACGTCGATGTCCGCGAAGGTGACGTCCAGCGCGGGTGCGCCCGGGACGCGGCCGTGGGCGAGGGCCTCGAAGACGAAGGTGTCGTTCGGGCAGGGCGAGTACGCGATCTGCAGCGGGCGTTCAGGACTCATCTGGCTTCCACCTCTCCAGTACGGGCGCGAGCTTCCCGAAGCCTTCGGTCAGGGCCGTGAGGGCGTCGCCGATGCGCCAGGCGGCGCGGTCGCGGGGGCCGACGGGGTTGGAGACCGCGCGTATCTCCAGCACCGGGACACGGTGCGCGGCGGCCGCCTCGGCGACCCCGAACCCCTCCATGGCCTCGGCCAGGGCGCGGGGGTGGCGGGCGCGGAGTGCGTCGGCCCGGGCGGCGGTCCCGGTCACGGTCGAGACGGTCAGCACCGCGCCGGTGCGCGCTCCGGTGGCGGCTGCGATCCCTCGTACGAGTGCTTCGGGCGGACGGTGGGTGACGGTGCCGAAGCCCAGTTCGGTCACCGGCAGGAACCCGTCGCCGGTCTCGGCCCCCAGATCGGCCGCGGTGATCTCGTCGGCGACGACGAGCGACCCGACGGGCGCGCCGGGCAGGAACCCACCGGCGATACCGGCGGAGACGACGAGGTCGTAGGGGGCGCCGTCGAGGGCGGCGGCGGTGAGGGCGGCGGCCGTGGAGGCGGCGGCGAGGGCGGGGCCGACGCCGGCCGCGATCAGGTCGTACCCGGCGACCCGGTACAGCGTCACCCCGGGCAGCGGCACCTCGTGAACCGGCCCCGCACAGGCCCGTGCCACCGCGTCCCGTTCCACGGGCACCGCGGTGGCCACCAGGACGTGCATGGACGACGTGCTCAGTCTTCCTTCTTCAGCTTGAAGGACCACAGGCCGGTGGCCGTCTGGCTGTTCGTCTTGCCGTCGAGCGCCTTGATGGTGACGAGGGTCGAGTTGCCCTGGGCGCCGTACTGGGTGTTGAAGAACACGCTGCCCGGGATCGTGCGGTACGTCTTGTTGCTGTCCTCGACGAGCTGCTGACCGTTCATCAGGATCACCCAGCGCTTGTCGGCGATGTCCGGGTCGAGGCCGAAGCGTACGGTCTCGTCGGGGTCGACCTTGATCGTCTTGACGTCCGTGGACTTGATGCACTTCGTCAGGTCGGCGGTCTTCAGCGCGTTGCCCTGACCGCCACAGGTGGCTTCCGAGCTCACCGAGGTCCGGCCGACGGTGATCGTCGAGATCGGCGTCGGCTTGTCACAGGCCGACAGAACGAGCAGTCCGGCGGATACGGCGCCGGCGGCGGCGACGGCGCGGCGGCGTCGCACAGCGGATTGCAGCGTGGTCATGACCGAAGGCTATCGGGCACGTCCAGCCGTCCGGCCACGTGGGGTACGGCGTGCCGCCCGCCGGGGTGCCGCATGCCCTGCGTCATGCCACCCGCGGCCGCGCGGCGCCCCCGTGCCGGGCCGCGGCGAGCAGCCCCCGGACGGTGGTCAGCCACCCGGCGGCAACGATGGCGGCACCGACCGACAGGCCCAGTACGCCGTTCAGGGGCAGCACGATGCCGATCGCGCCGCCGAGCACCCAGGCCATCTGCAGCAGGGTCTCGGAGCGCGCGAACGCCGACGTCCGCACCAGCTCGGGCACGTCCCGCTGGATCAGCGCGTCCAGGGACAGCTTGGCCAGCGCCTGCGCGAAACCGGCGATCGCGGCCAGGCACGCCACCAGGAACGCGCTGAAGAAGAGCGCGGCCGTGATCGCCGCGCCCAGCACGATCGCGACGACCGTCACGATGATGACCTCCGGCGCCCGCGACCGCAGCCACGCCCCGACCGCCGTGCCGAGCGCGTTGCCCGCGCCCGCCGCGACACCCACTATCCCGAGCGACACCGCCGCGCTCTCGCCAGTCAGCGGATGCTCCCGCAGCAGGAAGGCGAGGAAGAAGATCAGGAAGCCGGACAGGCAGCGCAGCGCCGCGTTCGCGCCGAGGGCGTGCGTGACGGCCGTGCCGACGGTGCGCAGGCCGGGCCGCTTGAGCGCCTTGCGGTGCGGGCCGTGCAGATGCTGCTCGTCCGCCGCGAGCAGCGCCCGGTCCTCGCCCTTGGCCGAGTCGACCTTCGGGGGCAGGGAGAAGGACAGGAACGTTCCCGCGATGAAGATCAAGAAGGCGCCGTAGAGCGGCCACGGGGAGCCGATCGCCTGCAACACCGCCCCGATGGGAGCGGCCACGCCCGTGGCGAGCAGCCCGCCGAGCGTCACCCGCGAGTTCGCCTTCACCAGGGAGAACCGGGGCGGCAGCAGCCGGGGCACGACAGCGCTCCTGACCACGCCGTACGCCTTCGACGCGACCAGCACGCCCAGCGCCGCCGGGTACAGCTCCAGGCTGCCGCTGGCCGCGGCCCCGGAGATGATCAGCGCGAGCAGCGCCCGGGCGAGCATCGCGCCGGCCATCGCGGCGCGGCGGCCGTGCGGCAGACGGTCGAAAAGGGGGCCGATCACCGGCGCGAGCACCGTGAACGGTGCCATGGTGACGGCGAGGTACAGCGCGACCCGGCCGCGGGCCTCGTCGGTGGGCACGGAGAAGAAGACGGTGGAGGCGAGCGCGATGGTGATCATGACGTCGCCGGCGCCGTTCACGGCGTGCAGTTCGATCAGCTTGCCGAGGCCGGACTCGCCGGCGCCGTGCGCGTGCGTCGCCCTGCGGATGCCGCGGACCGTGCCGGTCACGGGAAGGTGCAGGGCATGACCGACCGCGCGGACGGACCCACTGAACCGACCCGAACCGCTACCTCGGCTGCTCCCCTTGAACCCCTTGGCCCCACCGACTCCGGCGGCCCCGGGGGGCGTCCTCGCGGCTGCCACCCCGCCATAGTGCCCCGAGAGGGGCGTATGTAGTGCGATTACAACGCGGATGGCTCCGAGTGAACCCGACGAGGCACTCGTGCAGCCGCCCAAGAGGCACCGCGACCGCCCGACAAGGCTCCCCCGCAGCCAAAGAGGCGGCACATGCCCGGGACGGCCTGAGACGGCACATCGTACAACTGCCCGATACGGCAGGCCCTGCGACGGCCTGAGACACCCCCGCGACCGCCCGATACGGCACGCCCCGCGACGGCCTGAGACACCCCCGCGACCGCCCGAGCCGGCACGCCCCGCGACAGCCGAGACGGCACATCCGCGCGACCGCCCGAGTCGGCAGGCTCCGCGACCGCCCGAGTCGGCAGGCTCCGCGACCGCCCGAGTCGGCAGGCTCCGCGACCGCCCGAGTCGGCAGG